>NZ_JH815225.1:1465159-1598203 GCF_000238095.2 Peptoanaerobacter stomatis | reverse complement strand
GCTGAGAGAAGTCAAATTTTAATTGAGAGTTTGATCCTGGCTCAGGATGAACGCTGGCGGCGTGCCTAACACATGCAAGTCGAACGAAGTCATATGTGAAGTTTTCGGATGGAATATAAGACTTAGTGGCGGACGGGTGAGTAACACGTAAGTAATCAACCTATAACACACGAATAACTAATAGAAATGTTAGCTAATACGAGATAAAATATATGATATGGGAATATTGTATATCAAAGCTGAGGCGGTTATAGACGAGCTTGCGTCTGATTAGCTAGTTGGTGGGGTAAAAGCCTACCAAGGCGACGATCAGTAGCCGACCTGAGAGGGTGAACGGCCACATTGGAACTGAGAGACGGTCCAAACTCCTACGGGAGGCAGCAGTGGGGGATATTGCACAATGGGGGGAACCCTGATGCAGCAACGCCGCGTGAACGAAGAAGGCCCTAGGGTCGTAAAGTTCTGTCGTATGGGAAGAAAAAAATGACAGTACCATACAAGAAAGCCCCGGCTAACTACGTGCCAGCAGCCGCGGTAATACGTAGGGGGCAAGCGTTATCCGGAATTACTGGGCGTAAAGGGTGCGTAGGCGGCTTGTTAAGTCAAGGTTAAAAGGCAGTAGCTCAACTACTGTTCGGCCTTGAAACTATTAAGCTTGAGTATAGGAGAGGAAAGTGGAATTCCCAGTGTAGCGGTGAAATGCGTAGATATTGGGAGGAATACCGGTGGCGAAGGCGACTTTCTGGACTAAAACTGACGCTGAGGCACGAAAGTGTGGGTAGCAAACAGGATTAGATACCCTGGTAGTCCACACCGTAAACGATGAACACTAGGTGTCGGGAGGAATCTCGGTGCCGGCGCAAACGCAATAAGTGTTCCGCCTGGGGAGTACGTTCGCAAGAATAAAACTCAAAGGAATTGACGGGGACCCGCACAAGTAGCGGAGCATGTGGTTTAATTCGAAGCAACGCGAAGAACCTTACCTAAGCTTGACATGGGGATGAAAAGCGATGTAAAGTCGTAATAATACCTTCGGGTATACATCCCACACAGGTGGTGCATGGTTGTCGTCAGCTCGTGTCGTGAGATGTTGGGTTAAGTCCCGCAACGAGCGCAACCCCTATTAATAGTTGCCAGTGCGTAAAGGCAGGCACTCTAGTAAGACAGTTAGGGATAACCTAAAGGAAGGTGGGGATGACGTCAAATCATCATGCCCCTTATGCTTAGGGCTACACACGTGCTACAATGGCCGTAACAAAGAGAAGCGAATCTGTGAAGAAGAGCAAACCTGAAAAAAACGGTCCAAGTTCGGATTGTAGGCTGAAACTCGCCTACATGAAGTCGGAGTTACTAGTAATCGCAAATCAGAATGTTGCGGTGAATGCGTTCCCGGGTCTTGTACACACCGCCCGTCACACCATGGGAGCTGAGGGCACCCAAAGTCAGTGATCTAACGAAAGAAGAAGCTGCCTAAGGTGAACTTAGTAACTGGGGTGAAGTCGTAACAAGGTAGCCGTATCGGAAGGTGCGGCTGGATCACCTCCTTTCTAAGGAGAAAAAAGTTTACTATCCGATTTTTGTTGTTCATAAAACAACAAAAAATATAATTTTGTTTCAGATACGAGTATAACGAGGCAAGCGAGCAAAGGACGAAGGAGCATACTAAAGTATGTAACTGAGTACAGATGCGAAACTTAACGAAGTTAGACGAAGTATATCAAACGAAATGAAATTTGTACAATGAAAACTGCATATCATCAAAGTATAAAACGCAGACAAAAAGGAAGAAAGACAAAAATAAAATATTAAGTCTTTCCGAATAAAAAGTCAAAGGATTATACAATTTACACCAAGTAAACAAATAGCAAGGTCAACTTAGAGAAAACTAAGGATAAAAAAACGAAAAGGTTAAGGAAGAAAGAGCATAAGGTGAATGCCTTGGTGATTAGAGCCGAAGAAGGACGTGGCAAGCTGCGAAAAGCTATGATAAGGAGCAAACATCCGTTATAGTCATAGATATCCGAATGAGGAAACTCACTTAATAGAGATATTAAGTATCCATTACTGAATAAATAGGTAATAGGAAGGGAACCCGCCGAACTGAAACATCTAAGTAGGTGGAGGAAAAGAAAGAAACATCGATTCCCAAAGTAGCGGCGAGCGAAATGGGAGGAGCCCAAACCATATAAGGAAACTTAAATGGGGTAAGGACTATCAAGAAAGTGACGAGGTATTGAAGAAGAAGTAGTCTGGGAAGCTACACCAAAGACGGTAAAAGTCCGGTAATCGAAACAAGAAGACGCACGAGATAGTACCAGAGTATCGTAGGACACGAGGAACCCTGCGAGAAGAAAGGGGGACCACCCCCAAAGGCTAAATACTACTAATCAACCGATAGAGAAAAGTACCGTGAGGGAAAGGTGAAAAGAACCCCGGGAGGGGAGTGAAAGAGAACCTGAAACCATATGCTTACAAACAGATGGAGCGATAAGTGACATCGTACTTTTTGTAGAACGGGCCAACGAGTTATGCTGTAAAGCAAGGAAAAGAAATTAAGTTTCAAATCCAAAGCGAAAGCGAGTCTGAAAAGGGCGATAAGTTATACAGCATAGACCCGAAACCGGGCGACCTACCCATGAGCAGGTTGAAGTTTCAGTAACATGAAATGGAGGACCGAACCCACGAACGTTGAAAAGTTCGGGGATGACTTGTGGGTAGAGGTGAAATTCCAATCGAGCTCGGAGATAGCTGGTTCTCTTCGAAATAGCTTTAGGGCTAGCGTCTTAAAAAAAAGTATATTGGGGGTAGAGCACTGAATGCTCTAGGGGCCGTATAGGTTACCGAAAGCTATCAAACTGCGAATACCAATATATGATAAAAGGCAGTCAGACTATGAGTGATAAGATCCATAGTCAAGAGGGAAAAAGCCCAGACCAACAGCTAAGGTCCCCAAATGTATGTTAAGTGGAAAAGGATGTGAAATTGCACAGACAACCAGGATGTTGGCTTAGAAGCAGCCATACATTAAAAGAGTGCGTAATAGCTCACTGGTCGAGTGGTTTTGCGCCGAAAATTACCGGGGCTCAAACATACTACCGAAGCTTTGGATTCACGCAAGACGTGAGTGGTAGAAGAGCATCGTATGATAGGACGAAGCAGAATCGAAAGAGACTGTGGACAAGATACGAGAGAGAATGTTGGCATGAGTAGCGAGATGTGTGTGAGAATCACACAGGCCGAAAACCCAAGGATTCCTGAGGAAGGTTCGTCCGCTCAGGGTAAGTCGGGGCCTAAGGCGAGGCAGAGATGCGTAGCTGATGGATAACAGGTTAAGATTCCTGTACCTACGAGTATCGCCAAAGAGGAGAAGGAATGACGCAGGAGGATAGTTAAAGCGTGCGACTGGAAGAGCACGTCCAAGCAGCAAGTTAGAGTATAAAGGCAAATCCGTATGCTTGATAATATGAGCTGTGAAGGGGAGCGAATAAAGTAGCGAAGTTAATGATTTCACACTGACAGGAAAAGTTTCTATCCAGATACAAGTAGCCCGTACCGAAAACCGACACAGGTGGGTAAGGTGAGAAACCTAAGGCCAGCGAGAGAACTGTTGTTAAGGAACTCGGCAAAATGACCCCGTAACTTAGGGAGAAGGGGTGCCTACGAGAGTAGGCCACAGAAAAAAGGCCCAAGCGACTGTTTACCAAAAACATAGGTCTCTGCGAAACCGAAAGGTGAAGTATAGGGGCTGACGCCTGCCCGGTGCTGGAAGGTTAAGAGGAGAGTTTAGAGAAATCGAAGATTTGAATTTAAGCCCCAGTAAACGGCGGCCGTAACTATAACGGTCCTAAGGTAGCGAAATTCCTTGTCGGGTAAGTTCCGACCCGCACGAAAGGCGTAACGATTTGGGCACTGTCTCAACAACAGACTCGGTGAAATTGTAGTACCGGTGAAGATGCCGGAAACCTGCGACAGGACGGAAAGACCCCATGGAGCTTTACTGTAGCTTAGTATTGAATTTATGTAATTAATGTACAGAATAGGTGGGAGGCAGAGAATGTAGGTCGTCAGATTTACAGGAGCCAACTTTGGGATACCACCCTTTGATTATGTGAGTTCTAACCGGAACCTTTGAAGCAAGGTACGGGACAGTGCTTGGCGGACAGTTTGACTGGGGCGGTCGCCTCCCAAAGAGTAACGGAGGCGTCCAAAGGTTCCCTCAGCATGGTCGGAAATCATGCGAAGAGTGCAAAGGCAAAAGGGAGCTTGATTGCGAGACTAACAAGTCGAGCAAAGACGAAAGTCGGGCTTAGTGATCCGGTGGTAGAAAGTGGAATTGCCATCGCTCAACGGATAAAAGCTACCCTGGGGATAACAGGCTGATCTCCCCCAAGAGTTCACATCGACGGGGAGGTTTGGCACCTCGATGTCGGCTCATCACATCCTGGGGCTGGAGTAGGTCCCAAGGGTTGGGCTGTTCGCCCATTAAAGTGGTACGCGAGCTGGGTTCAGAACGTCGTGAGACAGTTCGGTCCCTATCCGTCGCAGGCGTAGGATATTTGAGAGGAGCTATCCTTAGTACGAGAGGACCGGGATGGACGCACCACTGGTGTACCAGTTGTCTTGCCAAAGGCACAGCTGGGTAGCTATGTGCGGAACGGATAAGTGCTGAAGGCATCTAAGCACGAAGCCAACCTCAAGATAAGATATCCCATTCGAAAGAAGTAAGACCCCATTAAGAGTAAGTGGTAGATAGGCAAGAAGTGTAAGTGCAGTAATGTATTAAGCTAACTTGTACTAATAGGTCGAGGACTTAACCTACTAATATAAGGTATTTTCAAAGATATGCGAGTAGTATGAGGCAAACAAGTGAGTAAGGAAGGAGCATACTAAGCTATGTGACTGACGAGCGATACGAAGTTTAACGAAGTATATGTTTGAAAAGAGATGATATGCAGTTTTGATTGTGCAAAGTACAATCAGATAAAATATTTCGATGTTATGTGATCTATATCAATCGAAAGAAACAATATGGTTATAAAAGAGGAGAGGATACACCTGTACCCATACCGAACACAGAAGTTAAGCTCTTCATCGCTGATGGTACTTAGACCGCAGGGTCTTGGGAGAGTAGGTCATAGCCAATTGGATAAAGGAGGCAGGCATTTATGCTTGTCTTTTTTTATTGCTTTTTTTCTCTTTTTTATTTATTATATATGTATATTGTATAAGTTTATTTTGATTAAAGAAAAATTTTCAATATACTATTATAACCATAATTACTGGAGGGGTTATGAGATATTTTGCTTTATTTTTAGGGAAAATAATTTTTTTCTTGCTTAAAATATTGGGTAGAAGTGGAGGCTCTCTTCCCGGAAAAACTGCCATAAGATTTTGTCCGGATATGCTTTCATATTTTAAGTATCCGAAGATAACAGTACTTGTTACAGGTACTAATGGTAAGACTTCAACGTCAAATATAATTGCTAATATCTTTAAAAGAGCAGGATATAAGACAGTTTCCAATTCTAAAGGCGATAATATAATAAACGGAATAACAAGTCTACTTATAAAAAATTCAAATTTTGCTTTTGAAATAATGGCAGATGCTCTTATCATAGAAGTAGATGAACTTACATTGGCAAAACAGCTAAAAAATATAAAAGCAAGTGATATAGTTATAACAAATTTTTTTAGAGATCAATTAGACAGAGCAGGAGAAATGGAGAGCATAATTTTAAAAATCTCTAAAGCGATGGAAAATTATAAAGGTAGATTATTTTTGAACGAAGATGATCCCAATGTAAAAAGATTCTCTAAAATATCAAAAGATATAAAAATTGTAAGTTTCGGTCTTGATAAAGAAAAAAATGCGAATACGGAAAATTTTGATGCAAAAGAAGGTAAATTTTGTCCTATTTGTAATGGTATACTTGAATATGAGTATTATCAGTATTCACATATAGGCAAATATCATTGTAAAAATTGTGATTTTAAATCAGATATACCTGATTATCTGGCAAAAAATATAAATTATGAAGATAACACGTTTGAATTAGAAGTCAGTGCTAATAGTGAAAAAGAATTTGATGAAATATCAAACAAAAAGATAGAAAAATACAAAACTTCTATAAATGCTACTTATCATATATATAATCTTGTATCTGCACTTGCTGTATGCAAAACTTATGGTATAAGTTCAGATGATATAAATACAGTATTCAAAAACTTCAACCTTGGAATAGGCAGAATGGAAAAAATAAATATAGGAGATAAAAAGATACTCTTAAACTTAGTAAAAAATCCGACAGGTTGTAATGAAATAATCAAATATATAGGAAATAATGAGAATGAAAAAGCATTGATATTCTTGTTAAATGATAATCATGCAGATGGCAGAGATATTTCGTGGATATGGGATGTAAATTTTGAACAGATTAATAATTTAAAATATGCTATAATTACAGGTAAACGTGCATATGAAGCTGCTGTAAGATTCAAAATCTCAAATATATCGGAAAATATTTCAGTTGAAAAAGATATCGATAAAGCCATTGCAAAAATGCTTGATACAAATATGGATATGTATGTTATTTCAACATATACAGGCTTATTTGATATAAGGAAAAAACTTTTAGACTTTAAAGCATAAAAATGGAAGCAAAGAATGTATGAATATCAAAAAATATTGTACGTTTAAAATTAGATCAATGGATTTTAACATTATTCTTCATTGGAAGTATAATATAGTTTTGATTTATATATGATTTGTTTTTATGTTATTATAATTTTAAAGATTTTTGGCATAAGATGTTTGAATATACCTGTAATATCAGGAAATAATAGCTATTTTAAAATATAAATAGAAAATAGAGGTATTTATGGAGCTTAAATTATTGCATCTTTATCACGATATTATGGATTTGTATGGGGATAAAGGAAATATAAAGACATTGGAATATAGATGTAAGATGAGAAATATAGATTTTATTTATGATACCTGCTCTATAGGTGAACAAAAAGACTATTCCTCATACAATCTTATATTCATGGGTGGAGGAGCAGACAAAGAGCAGTTGATGCTTTCACAGGATTTGCAAAATAAAAGAGAAGGGCTTGAAAAAGCCTTGAAAGATAATGTGTTTTTTTTGCTTATATGTGGTGGATATCAGTTGTTTGGTCAATATTATGTAAATGCGAACGGAGAAAAAATACAAGGCTTGAAATTTTTTCCATACAGAACAGAAAAATCACAAAAAAATGACAGATGTATAGGTAATATCTATATTGATGTGGAATTAGGAGACGATAAATTCAAGGTTTTAGGTTTTGAAAATCATGGCGGTCAAACTTATGACGCAGATGACAAGTATTTTGGAAAAGTTATATTTGGCAACGGTAACCATTATAATTCAAAGTATGAAGGCTTTTTTGATAAAAATGTCATTGGTACTTATATGCACGGTCCTCTATTGCCTAAAAACCCCAATTTAGCAGATTTTATAATAAAAAAATCCCTGTCGAAGGATTATAAAGAAGTAGAGTTGTCTGCCTTAGATGACAGTTTTGAGAATATGGCAAAGCAAGAGTTATTATATAATTTAGGATATAAGGAAGTGTAATATAATGAAAAAACCATTATTAATAGGAATAACAGGAGGTACAGGCTCGGGCAAGACTACAGTTGCAAAAGCTTTACATGAGGCATTTAAGAATAATAGTGTAACTATGATTATGCAAGATTATTACTACAAAGACCAAGGGCATCTTAGCTTTGAAGAAAGGCTGTCTACCAATTATGACCATCCTAACGCATTTGATACAGAGCTTATGATAGAGCATTTGAAATCTTTATTAAAAGGAGATAGCATAAGAGTACCTATTTATGATTTTACAATGTATACAAGAAAAAAAGAAACTGTATTGATAGAGCCTGCGGATATCATAATATTGGAAGGTATTCTTTTATTAGAAAACGAAAAAATCAGAGAATTGTTGGATATGAAGATATATGTAGATACAGACGCAGATATAAGGATACTTAGAAGATTGATGAGAGATATGAAAGAGCGTGGTAGAAGTGTTGACTCAGTAGTTAATCAATACTTAGATGTAGTACGTCCAATGCATCTTCAATTCATAGAGCCCAGCAAAAAATATGCAGATATAATAATACCTGAAGGCGGTAAAAATAAAGTAGCCATAGATATAATAATAGGGAGCATAAAACAATATTTGAGAAATGACTAACACTTTTTATAAATTGATAATAAGTATTGAAAAATATGGGTATAATAAAAATATAAAAAATTGATAGAAAAAGGAGAAACAAAAAATGAAAAACAAGTCTAAAATTTTATTTATTTTTATGATTTTGCTAACTATGTTGTTTACAGCGTGTACAAGCACTAATCAAAAAGAAGTGAAACCCGACGATTCCAAAACTCAACAAGGCGAAATAAAAACAGATGAAGGTAAATCATCAAGCGACTCTAAAGTAAACATCGTATTTAGAGATGGAGTTACGGCGCTTACACTTGCCAAGATGATGGATGAAAAGGCAATCGAAAATATAAATTATGATATGGTAGCATCACCTGATGTTTTGACTTCAAAAGTTTTGAACAAAGAGGCTGATATAGCGATAGTACCGTCCAACTTTGCAGCGACAGCATACAACAAAGGACTTGGATATAAGATAGTAGGTACAAGTGTTTGGGGAAATGCCTATATATTATCTAAAGATGAAAGTGTAAAAACTTTAGCAGATATAAAAGGAAAAAAATTGACACTTTTTGCAAAAGGTTTGACACCTGATTTGATGACGAGATTTGCTTTGAAATCTAATGGAATTGATCCTGATAAAGATGTTGAGATGGAATATTTGTCATCTCCTACAGAAATAGCACCGGCATTTTTGGGAGGAAAAGCTGATATAGTTGTAGCACCTGAGCCTATGGCAACAGCGATAACACTTAAAGATGAAAAAGCTGTAAGACTTGCAAGCTTGAATGAAGAGGCAAAAAAAGCCGGAATGGAAAACGGATATCCTCAAGCCACACTTATAGTAAAAGAAGAACTTATTGAAAAAGATAAAGATTTAGTGGATACAATTATAGCAAGCTATGAAAATTCAATTAAATGGGCAGTTGAAAACAAAGAAGGCTTGGCCACATTAAGTGAAATGTATGAATTGGGAGTACAAAAACCGGCTGTCATCAAAGGGCTTGAAAATATGAACATAGGTAACTTTGTGATTACAAGCACAAAAGATTATGATAAATATTTTGAAATATTAAAAGAGGACAACCCTCAAAATATAGGCGGTAAAATACCGGACTTAAACGCATATTATGAAAAATAAAAAATTAAAAATTTCAGTGTTTATAATATTTTTAGCTATCTGGCAGATAAGCTCTATGATTGTAAACTCTGAAGTTATAATTCCAAGCATAAGCGCAACTATCAAACAAATAGTTGTTGTAATTAGTGAAGATGATTTTTATTTAACCATATTAAACAGTTTATTGAGGAGCATTACAGGTTTTTTGACAGCTGTAATGCTCGGCGTTTTTTCAGGAGTATTATCTTTTTGCAACAAATTTTTAAAAGAAATATTCACATTTATAACCCAAATATGTGCAAGTGTACCGACAGTTGCAATTATACTTTTGTTGCTCATATGGTTAAGACCTAATTTTGTGAGTATGCTTATAGGCTGTATAATGGTGTTTCCTATGATATATCAAAGCGTATTTTGCAGTATGTATGATTATGACAAAAATATAATAAAGATGTTGGACGTATATAACATAGATTTAAAAAAAAGAATAAAAAAAATATATATGCCTAAGATATTTATAGATCTAAAAAAAATAATACCTACATCATTTTCTATAAACTTTAAGATGGTAATAGCAGGAGAAGTAATATCACAACCCAAATACGCAATAGGCAGTAAGTTGTATTTAGAAAAAATTTACATAAATACTGCAGGTGTATTTTCGTGGATAGTCATAATATTATTTTTGTCATTTTTAATAGATAAAATTTTAAACTATATATTATCGGTGAAAAAATATTAATTTTGTAATATATAATGATATGATTATATATTACAATTAAAAAATATAATGCTCAGATATATTTTGCTTGAGCACTTTCTATAAATATCTGAAAAACAGATGTATAAAAGTGTTATCAGTATTGATTGCAAAATAAATTTGAGCATATTTTAATTTAATACTAATAAAATTATGGATAAATAATACACATTAATACAAATGCTTTATTTTAAAAATAAATTATTATAAATTTTTATTATCCTATAAGATTTTAGTATTAGCTAATAAATTTTTAAAAATAGTAATATCCATTATTCTATTAAGTTTTAGTATAAATATATTTTTTAGTATTATATACTGCCATATACTATTGCTGTGTGCTCTTTTTCTATTGCCAATGCACCGCACTTATATAAAATTATTCCGTCAAATTCAGCTTTATATATGCTTTTTACATTTGAGAAAACATCTTCTATTCTATACAGTTCTTCGTCTTTTTTCACTCTTTCACCAACTTTTTTATGGCTTATGAAAAAACCGTCCATATCTGCCGTTTTGTATATAGATTTTTTTATTATTTGAGTCATTTTATATTCTTTTGAACAGTTTTTGTAATCATAAATACCTTGTGAGCACAATATATTTTTAACATCATTTACAAAATTATCCACTTCATCTCTATCAACATTGCCCATTTGTCCACGCTCCATAAGTAATGCGGGTTTATTTAAGATAGCCATATATCCGTAAAGTGCTTTTGAGCTTTCTACAGGCACTGCATATGGTATATCTGTCTTGTTTGCAAACTCTATACATCTTTTTTCTTGTGATTTGATATAGTATAAGTGAGGTGTGAGTTCTTCTTGTAAATCCCCTGAATGTAAGTCTAATGCAAAATCAGATATTTTTGCAAAATTTTCGCACAAAAAATATGCTATCTGCTCTGATTTAGTACCGTTTTTATCTCCAGGCATAACTTTGTTCAAATTTTTGTTATCTTGTGGTACGATGAATGGAATTCTCTTTCTAAATGCTTCTACATTTAAAAGGTTTGCAATTATTATATTACCTGTTACATCATTTGCATCTATTTCCTTTGAAAGTCTTCTTGCAGTTTCTATAGCTGTATATTCACAGGCATGTACTCCGGCTGTTATAAGCGCTGTCAGTCCTTGTTTTTTGCCTTTTATAAATGTGAAGGGTATTTGTTCAAAATCATCATTTATTTTTAAAAACACCTGTTTTTTCTCACAGCAATTCATATTTTCTAAAATCATAATGCCTCCTTATATAACTATAACAACTTATATTAATTAGATATTATATGTAAATGGTAATTAATATTTATAAAATTCATTATAACTATATAAATAAAATTATACAATAGAAAAAAAATCTCCATATTTATAATAAGGAGATTTTTTATATGAGTTTTAAATAAGCTATAAAGAATTATTTTTCGTTTAATTTCATTGATTCTACTATTGCATCAGCTAAGTCGTCCAAATCAGATTCTTTATCTTTTTTAAGCGCTGAGTTTACAGTAACCATTGGGTCTAATATATTTATCATTTTCATTTCTTCGTCTAAGAAGTTGCTTATTAATTGACCTGACTTAGGTGCCCAAGATCCGTTTTCTATTACTGATATTGTTCTGTTTTGTACATTTAATGCTTTCATATCATGCAAGTAGTTAAGCATTTTCGGATATATACCTAAGTTGTAAGTTACTGATGCCAATACAACATGGCTGAATCTGAATGTTTCTGATATAAGATATGATACGTCTGTATTAGATACGTCATATAGGTGTACGTTTGACATTCCTCTTTCGCAAAGCTTAGTTGCAAGTGCTTGTGCTGTATACTCTGTGTTTCCGTACATTGAAGCGTATGCTATTAATACACCTTTTTCTTCAGGTACATAAGTTGACCATTTATTATATTTATCTAATATATAATCAAAATTGTTTCTCCAAACAAGTCCGTGCAACGGGCAGATATATTTTACTTTAGGTAATAGCGGAGCAGCTTTTTTTAGTAGTGCTTGTACGAATTGTCCGTATTTACCTACTATGTTAGTATAATATCTTCTTGCTTCGTCCAACCAATCTCTGTCGAAGTTTACTTCGTCATTGAATAATTTTCCGTCTAATGCTATGAATGAACCGAACGCATCAGCTGAGAACAAAGCTCCGTTTGTTAAATCAAGTGTAATCATAGCTTCAGGCCAGTGTACCATAGGTGCTTCTAAAAATGCTACTTTATGTTTACCAAATTCAAATGTATCGCCTTCTTTTACTTCTATTTCTCTACCTTCAACGTGATAATTGAATTGACGCATAAACATAAATGCTTTTTCTGTTGATATTATTTTACAATTTGGATATCTTATTACTATTTCTTCTATTGAACCGCAATGGTCAGGTTCCATATGATTTACTACAAGATAATCAAGTGGTCTGCCTTTTAATACGCTTTCTATATTTTCTAAAAATTCTCTTGTCACAGCCCAGTCAACTGTATCGAAAAGTACAGTTTTTTCATCTAATAATAGGTATGAGTTATATGAAACGCCTTTTGTTAAAGGGTGTATATTTTCAAATAGTGCTAAGCGATGGTCATTTCCACCGACCCAGTATAAGTTTTCAGTTATATTTCTTACACAAAACATTGTAATCCTCCTGTTATAATAATCTTATCTATACGATTTTGACTTTATACAGCGATTTAAAATTTGCGATTATTTGAAAAGATGTAATTAAACAATAATTCAAGTTAACTATAAAGTAAAAATATTTATAAGATGAAATTTTATCTAATCAAAAATCATATTTTCAAATTTTATTTTTAAATCGCTGTATTAAAATATTCATAAATTATTGTGCATATGGGAATTCTAATTCTATAAAGCCTGATTTTTCTTCACCGCACTCAGGGCAAGTCCATTCATCAGGAATATTTTTGAATTCTGTTCCGGGATCTATTTCGCCTTCCAAATCTCCAACCATTGGATTATATTCATATCCGCAACCGTTGCATACATATAATTTATAATTAGGTGCCAATTTTTCAGGTTTTGAACGTTTCATTTTTTTCATTGGAGGTGCATCTTTCTTCTTACCTGTGTCTAAGGCTTTTATAAGAAGAGGTAAGATTTCAGCTAAATCTCCAACTATACCGTAGTCGCAATTTTTGAATATAGGTGCATTACCGTTTTTATTTATAGCTACTATTGTAGTTGCATTTTTTATACCTTTTAGATGTTGAGAAGCTCCTGATATACCGCAAGCTATATATAGATTACCTTTGAATGTTTGTCCTGACATACCTACATATCTGTTAAGCGGAACATATTTTAGAGTTTCTGCTACAGGTCTTGATGAACCTATTGAAGCTCCTGCATTTTTAGCAAGGTCTTCAATCAATTTCATATTTTTCTTATCGCCTATACCTTTACCTGCTGATACAACCCTTTCTGATAATTGTATTGGAGTATCAAGAGGTATACCTACTGTGAAGTCGTATCCGTCTTTTTTTAGTGCTGCAACAAGTGCATCTACTTGTTCTTTTGCTGTTCCGTCTTTAAATATTGTTCTCTTTCTGTCGCCTGTTACTGATTTTCTTTGTATAACTGCAGATTTTACGGATTTATTTGATTTTGGAGGTCTTCCGATTATATGAGATGCTATTACGACTCTCATTATTTCGTTTGTTCCTTCATATATTGTAGTTATTTTGGCATCACGATAGAATCTTTCAACATCCATACCTTTAAGGTATCCACTACCGCCGTATATTTGAAGAGCATCGTTACATACTTCTAATGCTATGTCTGATGCGTATTTTTTAGCCATAGCTGCTTCCATAGAATAATCTGCATGAGCTTCTTTTAAGTCTGCTGCTGAATACACAAGAAGTCTTGCTGATCTTAGTTTTGTAGCCATATCTGCAAATTTGAACTGAATAGCTTGTTGGAATGCTATAGGTTTACCGAACTGTACTCTTTGTTTTGAGTATGCAAGTGCAGATTCATAAGCGCCTTGTGCAATACCTAAGGCTTGAGATGCAATACCTATTCTTCCTCCGTCCAATGTAGCCATTGCTATTCTAAAACCTTGACCTTCTTTTCCAAGCAAGTTTTCTTTAGGAACTTTTACATTGTTGAATATTAATTCACAAGTTTGAGAAGAACGTATACCAAGCTTATCATAGTGATCTCCGAATGAGAAACCTTCCCAGCCTTTTTCAACTATAAATGCACTTATACCTTTTGTTCCTATTCCCGGAGTAGTAACTGCAAATACTATATAAGTATCAGCTTTTCCGGCATTAGTTATAAATATTTTTCCGCCATTTAATATATAATAATCTCCGTCAAGTTCAGCCGTAGTTTCTGTACCACCTGCATCAGAACCGGCTTCTGATTCTGTAAGACCGAAAGCACCTATTTTTTCACCTTTTGCAAGAGGAACAAGGTATTTTTTCTTTTGTTCTTCTGTTCCAAATGCAGCAATAGGATATGTTCCAAGTGAAGTATGAGCCGATAATATAACGCCTACTCCACCATCAACTCTTGACAACTCTTCAACAGCGATTGCATAGCTTATAACGTCTAAGCCTGCTCCGCCGTATTCCTTAGGATAAGGTATACCCATTATGCCGAGTTCACCCATTTTTTTGACAACTTCATCAGGAAACTCATTGTTTTGGTCAAGTTCAAATGCTATAGGTTTTACTTCTTTTTCTGCAAATTCTCTTACTTTTTTACGAAACGCCTCGTGTTCTTGTGTTGTAGTATACAACATATTACTGCCTCCTTAAATTTTCAAAAATATAAATGCGCAATATACATTAAAATATATTTTATAAATAGACTAACTGATAATTACAACATACCCATAAATAAATTATTTATCTATTTAAACTCAGAATAATTTTGATTTTTTTAAAATATCTTAATTGTTAATGAAACTTTTATATATAATATTTTTAAAAATAAATTACATTTTCAACAAATTAATCAAATATATAAAAGATATTGTAGTTTAAATTATATTCATATCTTTTTTGTATTTTGCACATATTTACTACAAAAAAAGTATAGTTTTAAAATAAAAAAATATTAAAATATTCATCATTTATTAAAAAAACTAATACGATACAATATATTTTACTATAAATTATAGAAAAGTTGAGTAAGATATCATCTTCTATTAAAACTTTTATACTAAAGAAAACCATATCCCAAACTTACATATAAAATACTACCACAATAAAAAAATAAGGTCAAGTATAATTATTAACTTTTAAAAAAAATTTTGCTCTAAAAATAAAAATTATACTGAAGATTTCTATGATGTTAAAGGCTATTAAAACTATAAGATATACTCATAATATAGCTAAATGAGCGTATAATAAAAATACGAAATGGAATGTATTTGATTATAGATATATTTACATTTTAGCAATTCCTTTAATCAAATACATTCAACTCATTTTTTATATCAATATTAAACTCTGATAGGATAATAGATAATTTATATGAGAAAGTAATAAATGTTGTTAGATTTTATTGAATTTATAAAATCCTATTTATCTATAGTTTTATTGAGTTTTATACTAAATTCTTTAAAAATTTATATTTTTTGAAATAACAAATTATATAAACTTTAGAGATTTTATAGTTTGTTATAGTGTATTATATGTTTTAAAAATTATTCATAAAAATATAATAAGTTTCTATCCTTTATAATATATAAGAATATGGCTTTTAAAAACGGTATAAGGCTGAGTATAGCCATAATAACAGCTAAAGGGGATTCGGCTCTTTTATATAGGTTGTAAAATGCGAATATTATAAGTATAGTTGATACAAGCCAAAGTATAAACGGAGATTTATCGCCGAAACCGCCCATTATTCTAAGTATTACCAATATAATGCCTAACCATTGTGCCGGTAAATCTATTGAAAGCAATTTTGTATCTCCTGCCAATAATCCTACTAAATACAAATTAACTACAGGTATCCAAGCAAGTATAGCTTTGTCTTGATGACCATTGTTCATAGCCAATTTGTACAGCGATATTCCTGTCAAAAGATAAGTTGCGATTAACACTACTATATTGATTGTAGTTATTATCGCTGCACCTAAGAACAGACTTAAATAACCCAAAGCCATTAATCCTAATAAATCATATCCCATAAGTTTTCTCCTTTCTGATATTAAATTCATATAGCTAAATTAATTATATATTTGTTATACCTTATTAACATTAAATTAATTATAAAAATATATTAAATTATTAATACATTTTTTGATTTTGAAATTTATGAAAGTGGAGTAATATATATGATATAAAAAATAAACCGTATAATCACTATAATATCAATAATTATACGGTTTATGAAAGCTTAATTTATTTTTGTGATTTTTCCGCTTGCAAAATCCATTTTGTATGTTTCTTCTACTTCGTTTTCTTTTACTGTGTATTTAGCGCTTTTGCTTGTAATGCTCAATATATGCGTGCAGTAAAAAGGCTTTGATATTTGTTTTTTGCCTGATAAATCTTCGCTCATCTCATATATACAGTAACTTCCGTCAGATTTTTTTGCTGCATAGTAGAGCTTGTTGTTTTCGACTGTTAATGTATTTGCAAATTTTTCTATAACTTTTATATTTTTTCCGTTTAAGTCGCTTGAATATAATGTGTCTGTTTCTTTATTTCGTGAAGTTTTTTTGTAGAATATCTTGTTGTCGGATAAGTGTATTTCTCCTGCATCTTCAATTATTTTTGATGTTTTGCCGGTTTTTAAGTTCAATTTATATAATGGTGATATTGTTTCTTCGGCAACTTCTCCGTCTGATATTTGAAAATATAGATAATCGTCTCTCACTGCATTTATAAATCCAGGGGAATTCGATTTTTTGCTGTATAATACTTTTGATGAGTTGTCAGTTAAATTTGTATATATTATGTCCGTATTTGAGGTGTTGTAGTCGTTGGTTGAATAATAAAATCCTTTATCTCCTGCAAGTGCATAATATACTTTTGGCAATGAAATCACCAACTTATTGTTTTTGTTGTATACTTTTAATATAGAATTATAGTCTACATAATCAATTTTATAAGTATAGTCGCCTTTTTTCAGTGTTTTATTAGCATTGCTTATAGCTGAAAATGTATCTTGAGCATATATAATATTGGACATTCCTAAAAATAGGGATAAAAATATTGCAAGTATCTTTGCAGATTTCATAATGTTTCTCCTTTATTATGACGGTTTTTAATGTTGAAATAAGCTTAAAATTCAATAGTAAAATAGATTATACTTATTTGTTTAATGAGTTACATTATTAATAATTTAGCTCATATACATTGGTATTTATTTGTTTTACAATCTCGATTTTTTTTGTACTGAGATTGAGTTTGTAATATTTAGTGTCATTTCCTATAACTGAATAATATATATCGGTAGGTGTTATATTATAAACGTAACCGTCTATGTTGCCTGCAAGTTGTTTTTTATCCGTTCCGTCTACGTTTGATACATATACTGTTTGTATAAAATCTTGGATTGATTCTGTAACAAAATACAGCTTTTTATTAATTACTTGGTAGTGTATTACATCATCTGATATTTTTTTTAAATTTTTGCCGTTATAGTCTATGGAGTATAATGGTTGACCGCTTACATCGGTAGTTGTAGGTCTGTAAAATATATTATTTTCTGCAAGTACAATTGAACTTGCATTTTTTGCAAGTAATTTTGTTTCTTTGTTTTTCATATTTATTTTGTAAAAATCAGTTTCATATTCTCCTTCGTGATTTTCGTCAAAAGGATATACAGTTACATATATGTATTCATCTCTTACAGCACATATATTCGGATTATTTTTAAACTCTTTTATGGAGATTTTCTTTTTTGTGCTTATATCGAATTGCATAATTTTTTTATTATAGGAATAATATATCTTTTCGTCATTCAAGACGTAATCAAGGATTTCCTGTGAATACGGAATAGAAACAACAGGCTTTGAGTTTCCTTCTACATATAAGTTGAGTCCTTTTTTTGTAGTGTATGATATAGTGTATTTGCCTTTTTTTGTTTTGCAATCAGGATAAATTTTGGAGTACTTGGCGGCTGCATTTGAAGAAGTGGAGCTTAAGATTGTAAGTATAAGCGTAAACAATAACATAAGTTTAAATTTTTTCATAAAATATTCCTCCTTTTCATTTTAAATTTGTAAATCGTTTGCTAAATTTATTTTATCATTTTAAATGGAGCATGTAAAGATTTTCACAGTTTAATTTGTCAAAATTTGCCCTAAAATCGTGTATTTACTTCGTTAGACTTCGTAGAGCTTTCGCTTGTGTAACTACAGTACACGCACTCAAGTTCCACTTGTCCGCCTCGTTCTACACGTTTTATAGAACAAATTTTACTCAAGCGTAATCAAGTATTATAAAAATTAACAATTTATATTGTTTTAATATTAAATTGTTTAGTTTCAATTTATTAAAAATAATTTCTAATTTACATTTATTAGAGAAAGTATAAGTCTCCTTGACGAGTATCTCTCTTTTTAAGTTCTTTATCTATACCGTTTAATACATATCTTTTGTTCAATATCCATTTCGGAGCTATGAGTTCATCTTTTGCACCATCTCCTGTAAGACGGTGTATGACTATGTCATCTCTCAGGTTTTCGATAATATCACATATGAAGGATATATATTCATCTGCATTCATAATATAAAACGGATTTTTTCTATAATAAATCTCTAAATCTGTGTCTTTTAATATATTCAGTTGACTTATTTTTATGCCCCATATATCTTTTGTGTTAAGATATTTATAAGTTTGCATCATTTTGTTTTTGTCTTCTGTGGGGAGTCCTACTATTGTATGTACAACAGTTTTAATATTAAGTTCATTCAATTTTGTGAGTGCATTTTCAAATGTATTGAGATTATAACCACGCCTTATAAAGTTTGCAGTGTCTTCGTGTATGCTTTGTAATCCTACTTCTACAAATAAATATGTATTCTTGTTGAAATAATCAAGCACTTTAAGTACATCATCACCTAAACAATCGGCTCTTGTTGCGACAGATAGGCCTACGACGTCCGGATTGGTTAGTGCAAAGTTATATAATTTCGTAAGTTCATCTGCGTTTTTGTATGTATTGGTAAAGTTTTGAAAATATGCTATATATTTGCAATTTTGCCATTTGTTTGATAATAGTTTTATCTGTTCATCGATTTGTATTTGTATATCTGTGTTAAAATTGGTAAATTCACCTGAACCGTTTTTGGAGCAAAATATGCAACCTCTTGTGTCAATTTTGCCATCTCTTGTCGGACAGGTAAAGCCTCCGTCAAGTGAAAGTTTGATTATTTTTTGTGAAAAATGTTTTTTTAATTCAAAGTTTATATTGTTGTATCGTTTATCATTTACTATCATAAATATCCTTTTCAAAGATTAATTATAATACTATTATTTAAATATAAATATTTTTTAATATATTTAAGAATATTTTAATTTATATCAAAAATTAATAGAATAATGGATATTATTGTTTTTAAGAATTTATTAGATAAATAAAATTAAGTATATTTAAAGTAAATAATTTATATAA
This sequence comes from Peptoanaerobacter stomatis, assembly GCF_000238095.2. Taxonomy (NCBI): domain Bacteria; kingdom Bacillati; phylum Bacillota; class Clostridia; order Peptostreptococcales; family Filifactoraceae; genus Peptoanaerobacter; species Peptoanaerobacter stomatis. The sequence goes on along the minus strand of NZ_JH815225.1, from coordinate 1,578,499 downwards.
ATGTATCCATTAATTGAATATATTTTAGTATTATATTATTTTTTAATAAAATTATGTATAAGCTATATAATCATATAAAATTAATATTATAGTCTACCATATAAAAAATACAAAAAACTCCCTATTATAAGGGAGTTATATCCATTGGTTTGTAAAAAGTCCTTCATAAACTTTTTTTTCTTCAAATACATTTTCGCCTATTATTTGTGCCATCCGTGTTAAAAACTCTTCGTCTTCTTGAGAAAATCTGTTTTTTTCAGGTGAATCTATATCTAAAACTCCCCATATTTTACAGTCTTTTTTAAGTGGCAAAACTATCTCACTTTTACTGTCAGAGTCGCACGCAATATGTCCTTCAAAACTGTGTACATCAGATACACGCTGAACGGCATTATCTCTAACGGCTTTACCACATACGCCTTCAGATATTTTTATATTGCTGCAAGCCATTTTGCCTTGGAATGGACCTAAGTATAAATTGTTCCAAGTTTCGTCTAATATATAAAATCCTGCCCAATTAAGTCTGTCCATATATTGATATATAACTGCCGACAGATTTGATAATTTGCTTATAAATCTGTCATCACTATTTGCGATAGATTTTATAGATAATTCTAATAACAAATAATCTTGCATAATACTCCTCCTTTTGTACATTTTTCTATAATACTATTATACAACAACATATGCTGAATTTTTAGTTTTTATTATGTTACAATTTTTAGCTTTGGATTTTTGATGTATTAATATTATTGATTATTCATTTTTAAAATCGGAATTTATTTTCCTATACAAAATTGTGAGAATATGGTATCAAGTAAGCTTTCGCTGACGCTTTCTCCTGTTATCTCTCCCAAATATTGCAGTGCGTCTTTGTAGTCAGTTTCTACTATATCAAGCTCCACATCATTTAATATGGCTGTTTTTGCATCTTTAAGGCTGGATATGGTATTTTGTATAAGTGCATAATGTCTTGAATTTGTGAGTATTACAGAGTTTGTATTTTCATCTTCATATGTTATTGCCATAGAATATATTTTCTCTTTTAATTGCTCTATGCCTTCTTTTTTTTCTGCGGATATGTTCATAATATTGTTTTTATCAATAAAATCAGGTATATGATTTATATTGAGTTTGCTATCCAAATCGGATTTGTTTATCAGTACGATATATTGTTTTTGCTGTAATTTTTCTATAAGATTTATATCATCGTTTGATATTTCAGTTGAATTGTCAAGCATGAGTAAAATTATGTCGGCATTTTCTATTGATGATATTGAACGCTCAACGCCTATTTTTTCAACTACATCTGATGTATCTCTTATTCCTGCTGTATCTACCAAATTTACACATAGACCGTTTATGCTTAAGCTTTCTTGTATTATATCTCTTGTTGTGCCGGCTATATCGGTAACTATGGCTCTGTTTTCTTCCAAGAGTTCGTTTAACAAGGATGATTTTCCTACGTTAGGTCTGCCGATAATTGCTATATTTATTCCGTCAGATATTATTTTTCCGTCCTTGTATGTTTTTTCGAGCTTTTGGAGATTTTCCACGCAATAATCCAAATCTACTGTCAGCTCTTGTCTTGTGACTTCGGGTACGTCTTCTTCAGGAAAATCTATGGCGACTGTTATTTGTGCGAGAGATTTTTTCAAGGTGTTATCTATATCGAAAATGCGTTTTGATAATTTGCCTTGTAATTGTTTTTGTGCATTTTCAAATGCTTTTGAAGATTTTGCATTTATTATATCAATAACTGACTCCGCCTGAGACAAATCTATTCTTCCGTTTAAAAATGCTCTTTTTGTAAACTCTCCGTTTTCTGCAAGTCTTGCACCGCTTGTGAGTATTATGGATATTATTTCTTCAACACTTTTTTTACCGCCGTGACAGTTTATCTCGACAACATCTTCGCAGGTAAATGTGTGTGGAGCGTTCATATAACAAGCCATTACTTCATCTATTATCTTTTCGTTATGTACTATATGACCGTAAATTAATTTTCTCGGATTTTGTGACAGGCTGTTTTTGGCGATTTTAGGTGTAAAAATCTTCTCACCTATATTAACAGCGTCTTTTCCGCTTATTCTTATTATATTTATGCTTGCTGTACCGCTCGCTGTTGCAGGGGCAACTATAGTGTCGAATGTGTACATGGCTATCCTTTCTGTTTTATAAATTTGATTTTATATTTATTTAGCTTGAATATCTAAATAAATATATTTATAAGTTGATATTTTTTAATTAGATAGATTGTTATTGCATTATGAAAAAATTAAATCTGGAATATTTTTATTGAATTAAGTTTTATATATTTTATGATATTTTAAAATAAGTTTAGTATAATATAGAATTTGTTATAGATTTGTTATAAATGTTTTAGCATTGTCAAGATCTTTTGCGCTTGGATGTCCTTTTGCAATTCCGCCTATGAGCTTGAAAGGACCGAAGGTGTCGTATCCTTTACAACAAAATGTATCTGTTATGTTCATACCTTTATCTTTTATAATTTTTTCTAATTTTGAAGTATTTTTTTTGTTAATTACACCACAGGTATAGACTATAAATATTTTTTGATTTTTATTAAAGCAAATGGTTTGTGCCAATTTCAGTATGTCTTTGCTCAAACTTTGGTAGTATATGCCTGACGCAAAGCCTATATATTCATAAGAGGAAAAATCTTGTTCTTTTGCTTGTGTGATTGTAAAAATGTCTATTTCTCTTGCTTTTGCCATTTCATCAACGACTTTTTTTGTGTTGCCATGATGTGTTGAATGGCATATTATAGCTATATTACTCATAATAAGCCCACTTTCTTTGATTTGTTAAGTGTCTGAATATTCATTTTTATACTAAACCTTTTTAAAATAAAATATAGAAATGCCGGCATATTTAAAAAATATATTAAATTGAGCAATGTATATTTAATTAGGCATTAGTATAATTTTTTTATTTTAAAGCTTGATATATTAATAAAATTTATTGAAAATTATATTCTAAGCTATGATTTTTATTACAAGCGGTATTGTTGCTATTGAAAGCACTGTGGACATAAATACATATTTTGATGCGAGCATAATGTCGGAGTCATATTCTGTCGCCATTGATACGCATAGTGTTGCACCTGGCATAGCCATAGTTATTATAATCACATGCAATATCATCTTGTCTGATATTATAGGTGAAAGTATGAAGAAAAACAACACCGGTATTATAATCATTCTTAGGATTGAGAAAATATATATTTTTATGTCTTTTACAACATCTTTCACAGGAATATCCGCAAGTGATACACCTATTACTATCATTGACAGAGGTACTGTTATATTTCCTACTTGTTCGCAGACATCTTTCAACATATTAGGAAGAGTAAAACCTGAAAAATATAGTATTGTGCAGATTACAGATGTAACTATACCGGGGTTTAATATCTTTTTTATGGAGATTTTTTCGGCTTTTTTGTGCTTACTCATAAAATATGTTCCGACCGAAAACATAAACAGAGTGTTTGCTATGCTTAATACAGCAGCATAAAATAAGGCTTCATCTCCAAGCATACTTTGAATAATTGGAAAACCTATGAAGATATTGTTGTTAAAAACTGTACAAAATCTGTAAACTCCGTCTTCCAAATCGTCTGCTTTGAACGCTTTTGATATAAATTTTGCTATAAGTGTCAAAGATCCGTACATACAAAAACCTAATAATAAAATCTGTACAATTTGAAATTTGCCTATTTGTGCACCTGTGCTTAACATAGACGTTATAATCATACAAGGCAAAGTAAAGTTAAGTATAAGCACTGAAAAACCCTTGTTATATATATCGTTTAATATGTTCTTTTTTCTGCCTATATAACCGAGCAATGTTAAAAATAAAAGCATTATAAGTTTGTTAATTACTATATTTATATCCAATTTTTTCACCTTTCCATAGGGAATTACTTTTCATATATTAATCGCTGATAGAATAATAGATAATTTGTATAAAAAATTTATAAACGGTGTTATTAAATTTATACCATTATAATTAAAAATCTATTGAATTTTACTATCATTTGTAAGTTTTTCAAAATATGGTAAATATTTTTCTCTAATTACGCTTGTGTCAGAAAGATAATCTATAAGACTGTGTTTTTTACTTGAAAATACTAAGAAGAAAAATATTATAGGAAGTTTTAACAGGATATATTTTCCTGCTACTTCTCTAACAAAAGTTGTTGAAAAGTCCATATATTCTTTTTTTTCGGGTACAACTTTAATATTTGTAAGTATTTTACCTATGGTATAGCCGTTTGTAATATATACAGATATGAAGTTGTAAAGTACGAATAATATTATCCACATCATATTATTTAATACATAGCCTAAGGTAAATATGTTTGAATAATCAATTATGTTTTTTATTCCGCAGACTAAAAAATAGTCTATCAAAAATGCAAGACCTCTTATCCAAAAACCTGCATACATATTGTTTTTTATATAAATATCTGAGGGTGAGGATTCATCTTGCGCAAATGAAGGGACGGTTTCTTTTACGCCTGTGCTGTTGTATTCTTCATGGTTTTCGTCTTTGTATTCGCTATAAAACTCGTCTACTTTTTTATCCATATCTTGTTTGTTAAAATTTATATTTGTTAAGTTTTCTTCAGTTTCGTCTTCGAGCTTTGTGTTTGCTATGGCAGATTTTTCAAGTATTATAGTATTTGCAGTTTCATCGACCATATCTTTGGCGGTTAATGTTACAGTTTGATTTTTTGATGAATTTTCTTTGTTTGCCATATTTGCTTCATTATTTTCTATAAAATCTGTAACTTTGTCTGTATTTTTATTATTTTTGAATAACATTTTACATACCTCCGTAAAGGTACATAGGTCTGTTTTGATTAGTTGTTTGTAGATTTTTTACAGCATCGATGCTCTTTTGCATTTCTGATTTCATAAGATTGCTATAACTTACTCCTAATAGTGATAATAAACTGTCGATATTTTCTGTATATTCGTATTCTATTATTTTAGGATCGTCTAAGGCTAATGCGTCTATCATGTCATTCAATGCGTCTTCATAATATCCCATTTTGTCTACAAGTCCAAGCTCCAATGCCTGCTGTCCATCATATACTCTTCCGTCAGCTATAGTCTTTACGGTTTCTATAGGCATATTTCTTCCTTCAGATACAACTTTTACAAATCTTTCGTAAGAATTGTCTATCAATTTTTGAAATATTTCTCTATCTTGGTCGCTCATAGGTTTTGTAGATGAGCCGATGTCCTTAAATTCTCCTGATTTTACAACATCAGTTTTCACACCGTATTTTTCAAAAAGTCCTGAAAAATTCGTAGAGGACATTATGACACCTATAGAGCCTGTCATAGTTTCTGGCATTGCATATATTTTATCGGTGCTTGCAGATACATAGTATCCTCCGCTTGCCGCAAGTGAGCCCATAACTGTATAAAAAGGTATGTTTCTTTCGCTTTTTATCTGTTTAATCTTATCCGATATTTGAGCGGATTCATAAACTCCGCCTCCAGGTGTTTCAACATTTAGTATTACACCTTTTATATCTTCGTCATTTCTTATGTTTTCAAGGCTGTTCATAAGTTGTGAGTGTTTATCTCCAAGCTCTATAACATTATATATGCCAAGTACAGCTATTTTTGCCGATGAGTTTGTTCCTGAAATGATATTTTCCGTAATATCCGTCTTAGTCTTTGTAAATTGATTTAATTTATTTACTGTAAAATCTCTGAAGTTTTGCTTGATTATCGCTAAATTTACAGCAAGTATTATCACTGCTATAATTATTGCAATAAGTTTTTTAAAGTTCATATGATACCTCCTAAATTATTTGTGTACTTAATTTTATAACCGTTTATTCAAAATTTATTCATTAAACGGTAAATTATCTGTGCTTATACTAATATTTCACCAAATAGATACCATGTACAAATCCCTTAAAGCTATACTTTTGAGCATATCTTTTTTGAAAGGCATTATATCTTATTTTTCTCTTTTGCACCGTTATTTTATAGAAGTTTAGTATTATTCGGCAAATTTTAAAATCAAAAAAATGGTTATTTTTCAACATTTTAATTTGTTGATAATAACCACTTTTTATATTAATATTCATATACTTTTTGGTAATCGCCTGTATTTTTTTTCATAGAGTATTTTACATTTCCGCCCCACATAGCTGCGTCAAATGTACTGTCTACCACTACCCATGCACCGTTTATCAAAATTTCATTCCAAGCGTGATATCCGTCTACTCCTTTTGCATAACCTTTTACCAGTTTTGTTGGAACACCCAAGCTTCTTAGCATACCGGCTTCCAATGAGGAGTAGTCATAACATATGCCTTTATTTGTTTTGAATGTGTCGTTCAATACAGGGAAGTATCCGGGTTTTACTGTTTTTGCTTTATCGTAGTCATATTTTATATTTTTTATAATATAACCATAAACTCCATCCACATTTTTGAGAGAACTTGCCTTTGATATGGCGGGATCTGACGGTTTCCAATTTATTATTTGTATGGAATGGAGATATACATCATTATTATTGCTTATATTGGCATTTATGCTTTCTGATTTAAGTACAGAATACTTATTGCCTGATACATTTTCAAGCACACTGACTTTATATGAGCCTGAGCCTAATTGCAATGGATAATAATCCGGATTACCGTCATTTCTAAGTGCGTAAGAATATTTTTGTCCGTCCTTTTCTATTATCACTTTCAGGTTTTTGCCTGATGCACTGTGGCTCGCTCCGACAGCTCCTTTGGAGACTTTATCGGTGTGTATTTCGGCTGCATAAGCAATGTTTGCCAATGAAAAAAGCATTAATGATATAAATAAAATCGTAATTTTTTTCATATCAATACCTTCTTTAACATTTTATTATTAACGATTTGAATATTGTAAATAGGAAAATACAGATTATTCAAATCCATCATATCAATTAATATTTTGTACTGTCAAAGCTATATGAGTCTATTTTAATTTAAAATATGGTTGAGTATTATTTGAAATATTTTGATATTGTTTCAGGATTGACAGCATATTTTTTTGCTGTTTCTTCCGTAATCTTGCCTGAATTGTATAAATCTGCTATGGAGCTGTCCATATTTATCATACCTTGTGATTTTCCTGTTTGTATCATTGCATCTATTTGAGGTATCTTTCCTTCTCTTATAAGATTTTTAATAGCTGTATTTACAACCATAACTTCAAATGCAGCATGTCTGCCACCGTCTGTTGAAGGCAACAACTGTTGTGATACAACTCCGTTTAATACGGTTGAAAGCTGTACTCTTACTTGCTGTTGTTGCTCCGGAGGGAACACGTCTATTATTCTATCTACCGTTTTTGATGAACTTGTGGTATGAAGAGTGGATAATACCAAGTGACCTGTTTCAGCTGCTGTCATAGCTATAGACATGGTTTCAAAGTCTCTCATCTCTCCTATGAGTATTACATCAGGGGCTTGTCTTAATGCAGATCTTAGAGCCGAACTGTAACTTTTCGTGTCTATACCTATCTCTCTTTGGTCTACTATACTTTTTTCGTGTCGGAAAAGATATTCTATAGGATCTTCAAGAGTAAGTATATGACAAGAACGGCTTTGATTAATAAGTGTTATCATTGCTGATAAAGTAGTAGACTTACCTGAACCGGTAGGACCTGTTACCAGTATGAGTCCTCTTGTTTTTTTGCTTAAATCAAGTGCCTGCTGAGGTATTCCATAAGCATCTATATCTATATTTCCAAAAGCCAATACTCTTAAAACAGCGGCATACGAGCCTCTTTGTATATATGCCGACACACGAAATCTTCCTGCTCCTGCTAATGAAAAAGAAAAATCTTTTTCTCCGTTTGCTAAAAAGTCATCCATATGTTCTTTTTTCTTAAACATAGATGATACCATTTCTTCAGCGGTATCCGGTATAAGCACTTCATCTCCAACTGTTTCAAGATGTCCGCTTACTTTGAGAGTAGGTTTTATACCAACACTTATAAATATATCGGAAGCTTTTTTTTCTACAGCTAATCTTAATATATCTTCTAATGCTATCATTGGATGATTATCTCCTCTCCTTCACTAAATTCAGGGTTTGTATTGTATTCAAAACTTTCGGAAACTCTATTCCAATAAGATGTTTCATAGGGCTTTTTACCTTTTACTTGAGGGATTTTCAGGTCTATATAAAAGGCTCTTTGACCATCTTCTCCTAAGAAGTACACCCCTACATCTATATAGTTATTTTGTGCTATTTTTTGATTTTTGTCAATAGGTAAATTCAATGTTTTTCCATTTATCAATATTTCTCTGTCATCTGCCATATTTTTTGACAGTTCGTCTAATATATCGCTTTGGTCTATTTGAGAGTTATATGAGTATTTGTCTATCCTCTTTGCAATATTGTTGGCAAAGACTTGAGCTTTTGAGTCAAATTCGTAGTACTGTTTTGTCCATTTTAAATTTTTTTGTGATATTTTGTATGATGTATACACACTCATCATATTCATAACTCCGAACAGTACGACTGTAAGCACTATCAATATTACCAATATTGTGGCGCTTCCTTTGGAGTTTTTTTGTTTTTTATTTAATCTATTCATTATCATCTTCCTATTTTCAATTTATTGAGTAGATTTGTTGTAATTATTGTATTCTTTTTGTAGAGCTTATATTTGATATTTGAATATTTGATTCGTTTTTCATAATATAAGGTTTCAACCTTGTAAATTCTATGTCTATTTGATTAAGCCCGTCTTCTTTTTTTATGCTCATAGTCATAGTGTATAACTTGTTGTTTTCATTTGCTAAATCAAAATTTGAATCAAAATCAAGTTTATATGCACCGTCTTCGAACCTCATCTTAGAGAGCAGTGCATCTTCTGAGTTTTCTATGTCCTGACCTGCGGATATGAGCTCTATTATATTTTTGCTTATCCTTAGAGATTTATCTATTTCGTATGATTTTATGCTGAGATTTTTTGTGGCTAAGAACATTTGCAGTATATATATGCTGACTACGGACAGTATTGCTACTGATATAATCATCTCCGCTAATGTAAAGCCTTTATTTTTATTATTCAATATATACACCTCTTTTAGTTTAGATTTACAATGGTTTGCATATCATAATCCTGTCCATTTGCAGAAGTTGCAAACGAAATATTTAGTGTATTGTTTTGCAATTTTTCTATGTCAAATTTGTCTATTTTTGCTATTTCAAAACCTGAAGTATCTTCTAACTGTGTGCCTTTTTTGATATAGATTTCTCTTAGGGCATTATCTTTGTAGTATATAGCTGTTTGGTATGTGTCGCCTTCAAGCTTTTCTTCTAAAACTATTGCTTTTGACTGTGAGTCAAATATGCTGTCCACTATTTTGACATTATCTTTGTCGGCACTTCTCAATTTTGATTCTATATATGATGATGCCAAACGAAGATTGTCTTTTGCTGTGGTTTCGGCTTGTGTTTTTTCATATGATGTGGCAGTTACTACTACTAAGGTGTATGTTGATATACCGAAAACTATGAGCAGTAACATTACAAGCATAGTTTCAAGCCTTGTTTTTCCGTTAGACTTTTTATTCATTGCTCCACCTTTTCACAACTTTTATATCCGGTATCATATTGGATGCAGTCACTTGATAGTGATAAAAATATGCATCTTCGTTTACTATTAATCCGTAATTTTTCTTAAGGTAATCTACTGACGGAGGGAAACTGCCTTCCAAAGCATAACATTCCAAAGCAGATTTTCTAATCGCATCTTCTATGGCTGTATTTGTATCTTCCTGTCCGTTTTCCCAAAACTTATCTATACTTGATATATACATACTTATATATCCGATTACTATAATTGCAAGTAGAAGACCTATTTTTTTATATTTTTGTTTGCCTTCCATATAATATCTCCTTTTTTAATAAATAAGCTGATTCTTGATTAAAGTGATGATATTATACTGATAAGAGGTGTCATAACCGTAAATAATATAACACCTACAACTAATGATAATATTATTACAAGTGCAGGTTCTATTGATGATGTTACTTTATCCATAGTTTTTTCGACTTCCAATTTATAAACGCTTGCTACTTTTGTAAGAGAGCTTTCCAATTCTCCTGTCTTATATCCTATTGTAAGCATTTTTGTAAATAATGTAGGGAAAAGATTGACTTTGCTTATCTCTTGAGCTACATCTTCGCCTTCCAATATGTTTTTTTGAGCTTTTTTAAGAGCTGATGTTGCATATACTGATTCAATTGAACGGATATATACTTCAAGAGCGTCATCAAAACTGTATCCGCCTTTCATAAGCATTGACATACCTAAGGCAAATTTTTCTGAAAATATCTTCTTGTTGATTTCTCCTATAAACGGTGTGTTGTATCTCCATGCGTCTGATTTTGACTTTGTATAAAAATAAAGTGCAAATCCTAATATTACAAGTACGGCTACGATTATAAGTCCATAATTTCTAAGTGTCATCCCTACATTTATGAGCATATTAGTTGCTTGAGGCATACTTCCGCCTATACTTTGCAGGATATTGTTGAACATAGGTATAACTTTTATCACCAAAAAACCTATAACTATGAACATAAGCCCTGTCAGTATAATAGGGTATGTTATAGCATTTGAAACTTTTTGGTTAAGTCTTTCAAGCTCTTGATAATAATTGGACAGTCTTTCCAATTCTCCTTCTAAGTTTCCTGTATTATAGGCTATTTCTATCATGCCTACCATATACTTAGGAAATTCTTCGTGTTTTCTGATGGCTTCGTGAAGTCCTTCTCCCATGCTGACACTTTCTTTTATGTCTTCTGCGATTTTTTTAAGCACAGGGGTGCTCATCTCATCTGTGAATACCGACATTGCTTCATCAAGCGGTATGCCTGATTTAAATATCAAAGACAGCTGATAGCAAAATAGTGAAAGCTCACTATTTGTAAGCAAGTTACTCTTCATAAAACTAATTCACCTCATCAATATAGAATGTTTAAAAAAAATATTTTAAAAATAAATATTAACAATGTATTTAACATAAACTTTTTTATTAATACCCTAAAAAAATTATGAATAAACTCATAGTTGTAAATCTATTCCATATATAATCTTGAATAGGGTGCTACTTATAAATATATTTTTTGAACTATAATCTTTTATGGCATTTTCCCTATTTATTATTAGTGACTTTTGAGATAAGTCGTAGAGCTTGTCATCATCCTTAGATTTTATCCATATATTTTCAGTTGAACTTACATACAGATTTACTTGTTTTTGGGTTTCTATATAAAAATATTCATCATTCAAATCTTTTATTTCTTGTTTATTGTGTTTTGCAAGCAGTTTGTTTATTTTGGATTTGAGCATTTCTTCATCATATGATACTTCTATGTCAAATTGCTCTCTGTTCAAGAAACAGTTGCATAAGAATACGAGTATATCGTCCTTGCTTTTTGTCCAAGACATAATGTGATACATAAAATAACTGTCATCTGTTTTAAGATAGTCAGATACGGTTATATTTTTTTTAAGTATGAGATTTTTTAGGGCATCATCGCAAAATATTTTTGTTTTTGACACCAATATTTCTTTTACACGTTTAAATATAAGACAAAGACAAATCTCCATATGTCTTTTTGTAGTGTGCTGATATACTTCTTTGTGCATAAAATATCTTGCAAGCACATATTCTTCCAATGTAGACATATATTTTTCGTTTATATATATTCTAAGCTCCAAATTTATCTGTGTAACTCCGAAGGATTTTATTAGTCTTTCTATATCATATCTGCCGTTGGTAACACTTGTAAAGTATGAATCTCTGAGCAGATAATCCATTCTGTCGGCGTCTGTTTGAGAGCTTACAAGTGTTGCAATTATACTGAATATATTGGAAGATTCTTGATTTTTATATGATTTGGACATTACGTCAATCAATTTTTGTAAAAATGCTTTGCCATAAAGTTTTATTATTTTTTTATGGATATGTGTATTTTTATCTTTTATTATTGCCATAGTCCATGCTTCATGAGATTTGAGTGAAAATATTTTTTCAAATGTGTGGGAAAAAGCACCATGTCCTATATCGTGAAGCAGTGCGGCAACATAAGCTAATTGTTTGTCCTCTTTTTTTACTTTATATCCTTTTTCTTCTAATTTTACTGTGAAATGCTCAATGAGTTTTTTCATTACATGATAGGTGCCTATGGAGTGAGAAAATCTGGTATGTGTTGCAGTTGGAAATACGAGATATTCACAGCTTAATTGATGTATTCTGTGAAGTCTTTGAAATTCCGGACAATTAAGTATCTGTTTAATTTTATCGTCAAATTCTATATCGCCGTGTATTACATCTCTTATAATGAACGAACTCATTTAACCCTCCTAATTCAGATTATAAAACTCAATCAATATTCAAATTAATGTAAATATTATACGAATTTTTGTTTAATACTATTACCAAATTAAATATAGATATTTATAAAAGTATGAGCAATTTTGCTTATAAAAAAATTTTAGCCTATATTTAATATAAAAATCAATATTTTATTGTATGAAAAGATAAATTTTCATTTTATATACAGCGATAGTATTAAAGTATGAAATTAATATTTATAAAGTTACATAGTATCATACCATATGTGTTAAAAAAATTTAACAGTTTTTTTCATTTTATATATAAAAAACCTACATTCGATGCGATTAAAATGTAGGCTTTTTTGTCTGATATTTAATTTTTTTCTTCTTGGCTGATCATATAGGATAACACGAATAGAGAGTCGGTAAGGTTTACACTTTCTACCTTTATATCAGCATTTACTGTAAAATCTACCGGTGCAAAATTCCATATGCCCTTTATATTTGTTTTTTCTAATATGCGTGCTACTTTTTTTACAGCTTCTTTAGGTGTACATATTATTGCTATTTCAATATTGTTATCTTTTATGTAATCAGAGATTGTATCTATATCCAAAACATCAAGTGAGTGTATTTTCATTCCGATCAGTTTCGGATTTACGTCAAACAGTGCTTTTATGTCAAGTGCATATTTTTTGAATCCCGGATAATTTGCTATTGCCTGTCCGAGATTGCCGGCACCTATTATTATTGTTTTATAGCTCATATTCAGTCCGAGAATGTCACTTATTTCTTTAAACAACAATTCTACTTCATAACCTGAGCCTTGCTTGCCGAATCCGCCGAAATTATTTAAATCCTGTCTTATTTGAGATGCTGTAAAACCTGTTATTTCACTGAGTTCTCTTGAAGATACTTTTACAACTCCACGTTCCATTAATTCTATAAGATAACTATGATATTTAGGCAATCGCCTTATAACATTCATAGATATTTTTTTTTGATACATATAATCCTCCAAGATTAATAATTTATTAATATATGTAATTTATTAATTAAAAATTTAACTATTGTTATTATACTAAAACTTTAAAAAAAAATCAATTTTTATTATAAACGATTTCTTAATTTATTTTTGTTTTTATATAAATATTATTACTAAAATTTAAAAAAATGATATAATCTTGATATTATATAAAAAGTTTATTCAGGAGTTGCTTATGATTAGTTTAAAAGGAGAAAAAGAAACTGTAGATTTCGGAGAAAAAATATCAAGCTTGTTGAAAGACGGTGTTACTCTTGCACTTGTGGGAGATCTCGGAAGTGGTAAAACCACACTTTCAAAAGCTATAATACATTCACTCACAGGTATAGAGGATATTCCAAGTCCTACATTTAATATAGTCAATGAATATAATGCAAATGCAAAAACAATATATCACTTCGATTTTTACAGATTGGAAGAAGAAAGCGAATTGTACGGTATAGGTTTTGACGATTATCTCTCTAACAAAAAGGCTATAATAATAATAGAATGGGCAGATAAGTTTGAAAGTTCATTGTCGAAAAACTATTTAAAATTTAAATTTACCAAATATGATGATGCACGAGATGTTGAGATAATATCAGTCGGTAAGAAATATATGAGTATTGCAGATGAAATTGAAAATTTGTTGAAATAAAAAGTTGTAAATATCGTCATAAACGGAGATTGCAATGGAGAATATTTATTTAAAAAATAAACGTGCATCAAGAGGATTTGCACTTATAGATACAATTTTATCCATGATATGTATACTTATTTTGTCAATACCCATAATGCAGACTGTAAATGCCGTAAGACAAGATAAAATCAAGTATATACAAGCAAAAAGATTGATTGAAATAATGGAAGATGAAAAAGACTGCATACTCTCATTAAACAGCAATAGCGAGATAACGTCTTATAAAAACATAGACGAATATCAAGTAGAAACGAGTGTATCAGATAAACTATCGGAAAATATCTATAAATACCAAGTTGTAATCAAAAAAGAAGGTGTTATAAAATCGGATTTTTATATAATCAAGGTATATTATTGAATTAATGATTCAAATACTGAGAGTTAGTAAATAATACTAATATTGCCCCAAATAGATACCATGTTAAAATCCCTTAAAGTTATACTTTTGAGCATATCTTTTTTGAAAGACATTATATCTTATTTTTCTATTTTGCACCGTTATTTTATAGAAGTTTAGTATAATGGGTATTTTTGTTGTTAAGACTTTACAAAATCTTAATTTTTTGATTATAAGGAGAGACAGATGTGAAAAAAGTGATTGTATTAGTGATGTGTATTATAGCTGTTATTTTAAGTATTTATACATTGAGTAGAAAAGATATAAAATTGGGGATGTATGCTTATGGTACATTAGAAGATGGCAGTTATTCCTATGTTTTGCTTAAAGAAAATAATGAGTTTGAGTTTGTGAGAAACATAGCTACATCATATGTTCCAATCGGTAAGTATAAAGTAGAGGGAAATATATTGATACTTGATGGTATTAATGATTTATATAAATTTCAAATTGATGGAGATAAGCTGATTTTTTTAAGCTCAAATAAAGATACAGCACTGATTGATAAAGGTACGGTATTTGTGCTTGAGAAAAACTGACTTTTTAATATTATGTACAAGATAGAGAATTTAACTAAAAAATATGATGGCAATGTGATAATAGAGAACCTGACGCTAAATATAAAGAAAAATAAGATTAATTCGATAATAGGACGTTCAGGCATAGGTAAAACCACCTTGCTCAATATATTGTCAGGTTTGGACAAAGAATATTCAGGTGATATAAGTGATTTTCAAGGCAAAAAAATATCATTCATATTTCAAGATGATAGGTTGATAGACTATTTGAGCGTTTTTGACAATCTTAAATTGGTGCTTGATGATGAAAAAAATGCCTACGATATTATAACAACTGCCCTTGAAAAATGCGGTATTAAGGAATACAGCAACTATTATCCGACAAAACTAAGCGGAGGTATGCGTCAAAGAATCAATATATTAAGAGCCTTCATAGTAAAATCTGAAATAATGTTGCTTGACGAGCCTTTTAAATCTATAGATTTGAAACTAAAAGAAGATATAAAAAAATTTTTTGTTTCACTGCATAATGAGACAGGAAATACCTGTATATTGGTAGAGCATGATATAGATACGGTTATAGATATATCGGATAATATAAACCTGATGTCTGATGATAAATTCAAATTGAAAAAGCATTTTGATGATTTATCTGACAAAAAACGCATTGCACAAATGATTAGAGAAGATATATAAAAATTATTAAGACTTTATACAGTTTTATAGGAGATAAAATGCACGACATATGGAATCCATGGCATGGGTGTATTAAATATAGCGAAGGTTGTGACAACTGCTATATGTATTACCTTGATAAAAAAAGAGACAAAAAAGGTTCAGATATATACAAGGTAAAGACCAATTTCAACTATCCGCTACAAAAAAACAGAAACGGTCATTACAAAATAAAAAGTGGAGAGCTTATAAGATTGTGTTTGACATCCGATTTTTTCTTAGAAGAGGCGGACAAGTGGAGAGATGAAGTGTGGGAAATGATGCGTATTAGAAGTGATGTAAAGTTTTTGATACTCACAAAGAGAATACAAAGAGTGGAGCAATGCCTACCTCAATATTGGGGAAACGGATGGGAAAATATATTTTTAAATGTGACTTGTGAAAATCAAAAAAGAGCTGACGAAAGAGTTCCTATATTGTTGAAGTTGCCATTTAAACATAAGGGCATAGTATGTGCCCCGCTTTTAAGTGAAATAAATATAGAATCTTATTTAAAAACAGGAGATATAGAGCAGGTTGTCTGTGGTGGCGAAAACTATGACGGAGCAAGACCATGTGATTTTGATTGGGTAAAATCACTTAGAAATCAATGCGAAAAATATGATATAAATTTTTGCTTTATGGAAACCGGAACAGTTTTTATAAAAGATGGGAAAAGATATAATCTGCCGAGCAAAAAACTTCAAAGTCAAATGGCACATAAGTCAAATATGAATTACGAAGGAAAAGAAATAAAATATAAGTTAGTTGACGGCTTCGGCATAGAAATTCCGAGCGAATATCTGTATAAACCTCATTATAAAGAAAATTGCAAGTATTGCGGTAGCAGAAGTATATGCAATGGATGTTCAGATTGTAACGTATGTATCAGTCAATGATATACGACAAAAAAATATAGTAAAACCTTTTTTTTAAATTTAAAATGTGATATAATAAAACCATAAAACATTTATTTAGGAGGATATCATGAAAAAAGTTCTTGAAACAAAAAATGCACCTGGAGCAATCGGACCATATTCACAAGGAATGGCTTTTAGCGGAGAATTGGTTATAACTTCAGGTCAACTACCATTAGATCCTGCAACAGGAGAATTAAAAACAGATATAAAAGAGGCTACTAAACAAAGTCTTGAAAACTGCAAAGCTATATTGGAAGCAGCAGGAACATCAATGGATAAAGTTGTAAAAACAACAGTATTTTTAAGAGATATAAATGATTTTGCAGCTATGAATGAAGTATATGCTACATTCTTTACAAGCGAACCACCTGCAAGATCAGCCGTACAAGTTGCAAAACTTCCAAAAGACGGTATATTGGAAATAGAAGTTATGGCAGTTAAATAGATATAAACAAGTATTAAAATTCAATATTAATAATAAAAAAGTTTCTGCATTGTTTTGCTTTTGTAGAAACTTTTTAGCTTTTTAATCATATTCTAATACTTATATATTAAGAATGATATATAATTTATATTAGAAGTTCATAAATAGTATTTAATTGATTTACATAATACGAATGTTCGTGTTATTCAGCGGATATTTTTACATATTTTTATTATAGATTTGTAGATATAAAATAATTTATTAACTGTTCAATACAAAAATTTGAAGAGGAAAATTGAGATGAAATACGAATGGAAAAAAATTGAAAAAAATATCTACGGCGTTAAGCAAAAAGCGGAAGTAGTAGATGTTCCAAGTCAAAAATTTATAATGATACAAGGACAAGGCAATCCGAATATGGAAGACTTTTCAAACAGAGTGTCTGCACTTTATTCCCTTGCTTATGGTATAAAGATATTATTTAAGTCTATGATGAAAAATGAAGATGATGAAAAATGAAGATGATGAAAATATTACAGATTTTACTGTTTATCCTTTAGAAGGAATATGGGAAGAATGGGAAGAGGATAAAAAGGATAAGAGTAAGTTAAAATACAATATCATGATAAAACAGCCTGATTTTATAACACAGGATATATTTACGCAGGCATTACAAAATGTAAAAAAGAAAAAGCCGAATGTTTTATATGACGAAATAGTATTTGATGAATTAAAAGGTGGAAAAGCCCTTCAAATTTTACATGTAGGGAGTTATGATAACGAAGTAAAATCTTTTGAAAAAATGGATAAATTTGCAAGTGAAGCAGGATTAAAAAGAGTTTGTAATTCACATAAAGAAATATATTTAAGCAATAAAAACAGGACAGCTGAAGACAAGTTGAAAACAATATTGAGATATTTTGTAATATAGGAGGATATTTTACTATGCCAAGACCTACAACAAAAGATGATTTGATAAGCGCTGCAAGCGAAAATTATAAAAAACTTAATTTACTTATTTCAAATCTGACAGATGAAGAGTTAAATGCACCCTTTGATTTTTCAAAAGACGAAAAAAAGAAAGAGGCTCACTGGAAAAGAGATAAAAACCTTAGAGATATTTTAATTCATCTTTATGAATGGCATCAACTCATATTAAATTGGGTAAATGCAAATCAAAATGGCAAAGCAAAGCCATTTTTACCAAAGCCGTACAACTGGAAAAGCTATGGCGATATGAATGTGGAATTTTGGAAAAAACATCAGGATACTTCTTTAAAAGATGCAAAAGATATGCTGAATAAATCGCATAATGAAGTATTGGAATTGGCAAAAAAATTTACAAATGAAGAGTTGTTTTCAAAAGGTGTATATAAATGGACAGGCGGTACTACATTGGGTTCATACTTTGTGAGCAGTACATCAAGCCATTATGATTGGGCGATAAAAAAACTTAAAGCACATCAAAAGAATTGTAAAAACAAATAATACAGATAAATATATTATAAAATATTTAAACTTTGTATAGTTTGTTGTTTAAAAAACATGAATTTTTAAGTATAAGCTTATAGTGTGCTTGTAATTATACTATTATCTATTTAAAGTAGTATGTATTTTTTATATATGATTTGTTTTTTAGACTTCGTGATTGACCTAATTATTTTTAATTTTATATGGTTTTTAACAGGTTTTAGTATTAGTGTTGATTATAAGTATCAATTATCTGTAAATACTATATTTTTTATAATATAAATATTTTTATTTTAAGAATAATTTAAGAGGGAGGTTGTATAATTAAGACAATCAATAATTATAAGAAAGGATAACCGTTGAGATGCAAAAAATTAAAAGTATAACGATAAAAAAACCAACATTTCTAAAAAAGAAGCTATTGATGGCAATACCTTTCATGTGTGTAAAAGTGATTAAGATAAATTCAAAGACTTTTGAGAGATATGTCGAAAAAATAATATACAAAAGAAGATACAGTTACAGCTTTTAATAGGATTTTCATTTACCCCTTAAATGCTTTACAATATACTATTAGAAAAATACCACCTAAGAAGGTGGTATTTTTTTGTACAAATATTATTCAACAGTTATTTCTACACTGCTTTCCCATAAACCATGGATATTGCAGTAGCTTACAGCCACAAGTGTTCCGCTTTTTGGAAGTTTAACATTTGCTACTAAAGAAGGGGAAGTGAATATTTCCAATTCTCCGTTAGCAGAAAATTCGCTGTGAGCAAGTTCTACAGGTAATTTTCCACCTGAAGGAACGAATAATAGTTTTATCCAAGAGATATGGTGCTCCAATGTGTTAGGATGTGCTATTTCTTGACCGATACAGACTTTAACTTCTGCTACTTCTCCTGCTTTTACTGTTTGAGGAGCAGTTATAGCTGGAACGTGTTTTTCACCTTTCCAATCTCCTGTTTGAATTAATTGACCTAATACTGACATAGTAACCTCCTAAAAATATTATTTTCATATACAAAATTGTACAATATATTGTAGTATATATTATAATAAGCCAAATATCAACATATATGGTTATTTAAGTTAAAAATAAACCGGTAAACTTATATTATCAAATTAAAATCTCACAATTCATAAATATTTAAAAATTTTTATATAGCTTTTAATATTTATAATATATGCTCTATATTAATTCAATAAAAGATTTGTTCATCATAAATAGGTTTGACTTATTGTTTGTAAATACTCATTATAAAACATCTATACCCAATAAAAAAAGATTAAACACCATTTTTTTAAAAATATATAAAAAAAGTATAGATTTGTTTTTATATATTTTTAAATACACTCTTATTTATACTGTTTTTATAATGTATTTGATACTTCTATCTAAATTACACATAGATAATTTTTAAAGAACGGTATTAATTTTAATATAGATTTTGAACAGAAATGTATACAATCTAAAAATCAATGAGTGTAAGCTTGTAGATATGTGAATTGTATAGAAGTAAAGTCTGACAAAGTTGGGTAAATCTATAAAATTATCTTTATCTGAAAATATGAACTTGTATGATTATTTATATAAGTAACAAAATTAAAATTATCTGATCAAGTTTATATTATGTTTATTTTTTATGCTTTATCTTTTGAAATATCACTATTATTATAGTAATAACTATAAATAAACCTGTATAATTTATAAAAATATCTTTATAAGCACTTTTTGCAAGTGGCTCAACAAACTGAGTTGACCATACGGTAAAAAATGCACACGCTAAAGTAACTACATATACAATCACTGTTCTGAGAAATATATTTTTTATAGGCATATGTCTCGCCAGTTCATATGCAATAACACCAATAAGAACAATCAATGCTCTTGTGAGTTCATGCCAATTACCACTTGGATCATATCTAATTCCCTGAATAAGATATGCTATACTATTAACAATTGTTGTAATTGTATAGATAATACTGTAAATAAATACAGCCTCTTTTAGCCAGCTATTCCAGATTTTTTTCATAACCATCTCCATCAATATTTTCATAACGTCAATATCCAAACAGATATGAGCAATCTTATACATTAGTGCTTTTACAAATTGAAATTTATCTTACTTTTCCATAAATGCATAAATCGAATATATTGTTGTTCTTAATAACGGCTTTTTCCATTTTCCCTTCAAGTAAAAAGCCATTTCTTTCTAATACTTTTCTTGATGCGATATTTGGTTCATATACAAGTCCTGTAATATGAATAATGTCTAATGTTTCAAATGCAATTTCACAAATCTGTCTTACTGCTTCACTCATAATGCCTTTTGAATATACTTCCTGCAATAAATAATAACCAATTTCAGAATCCTTTCGATATACATCGTCTTTTTGTTCAACAGATATCGTTCCTACAATTTCACCATCAACAACAATCTCTCGAAAGACACCTTTTTTACCTTCGTTGTCTTTTACCATGTTTAACCACCACTCAGCAGATGCATTTGTATATGGATTAGGTAATCTATCAGATAAAAAACTTCTATCAATTGAATTACACATTTTTATCAACGCTTCTTTATCTTCAATTGACCACTTTCTTAATTCTATATTCATATCTATGTTCTCCTATAAATTAGAATTTACTTTCTTTGCAGATGGGGATTTGTTGTTATTAAAAAAATTTGTTATTTAATTAAGTCAAAGAAAAGCTGTTTTCTATTAATTTCATCACTTCGTTATCGGATAAAGTTTCATTCAAAACTACTGAAATCCAATGCTTGTGGTTCATATGGTATCCGGGATAAATTCCTCTTCTAAATCAATTTAATCCATAAATTTTCTATAATCACTTACTTAGCTCCCAAGGAACCGATAAAAATATCTTCGTTTTTAGATAACAAATTACCGTTTTGATCCAGAATTTCAATAAACTCATTCTTGTGCTGAATGCCATTATATTCTTTTGTTTCTGTTTTGAAAATTATTGTATATCCTTCTTTAAGTGCAATATCTGAAACAGAATAATACTGATATCCTGCAATAATATTTATTATCCAGCTTTCAGCGTCTCTGTTTTCTTGCAAGCTGATTTCTTTTTCTTCATTTACGGGTAGTTTACTGATTGTTGCATTATCCCAAGTGGGCTTCGTGTTTTCTTCAGTTTGAGGGATAATCCAAATATCTGCTTCGTTTACCTCGTTTACAAAAGTGACATTGATTTGTGGAATATATACCATGTTGTTATGAGAGTTTACATTTAAGGTTACATCATGGTCAGGCATAGTAAAAGTTAAGATATATCCATGTTTATCATCATAACTTTGTTTCAGCTCAATGTTCTCATCATCAAGATAGAAATTATAATCTGTGTCTGTACCAATCATAGTATAATATACTTTTACCTTATCTCCGTAGGCATATTCACTTTTTTTGCTTTCAAAACCATAAGAGTCAAAATTCAATTTATGTTTTTGTTTACCGCATCCGAATAAAAAAAACATCAATAGCATAACTGTTAATATCGGAATAATTTTATTAATTTGTTTCATGTAATCACCTCTAATTAATGAAGGGAATTTCTCTATCCAATTTCACAATTTAATGTTCATTAAGCCTTTATAGATTCACTCTATCCTTGCAACCTCAAATTTATTAATCTGTGAATCTTAAAAGATACCCATCTGGATCTTGTATTAAAAATTCTTTTTGAACAATATCTTCATCACCGCTACAATAATGGTTTATATTCATTTCTCTAAATGGTTTAATATGAAAGTCTAAAATTCGTTTATAAAGACCTTCTACATCAGAGACTTTCATTTCAAAATTAATTCCTCGACCATATGGATATTCAAGTTCGCCAACATTCCAATAACCATTATCTTGCTCAAACATCATTTGATTATCTTCCAATGAAAGAAAGATAAATTTATTTTCCGCTCGTTCATACTCAACTATAAAATTCAAAATATTCACATAAAACTCTTTAGTTTTCTCAATATCTGATACTACCAATTCCGGTATTAAAGAATTGAATTTCATAATATTCCTCCCACAAATTTTAATTTACTTTCTTTGCAGATATTTATATCATTACCTAATTAAAAGAACATATATTTTAATAAAAAATGAGATTTATTGCTATACTAAAATCTTATAGAATAATGGAAAATCATAATAGTTAATCTTTCTGATAAACTATTTATATTAAACTTATACAATTGTATAGGTTATCCATAGTTTTATCGGAGAATAGTATTAACTATTATTCTATAAATGTGTTTAAACAGGTCTTTATATTATCGCTCATTAACTATGAGTTCCAATACATCCGGTCTTGCATAATGGCCGATTGCATCATGCTCCATTTTACTTGTAATAGGTAAGTTCATATCCAATTTTGCAAAAATAATTTCTTCCTTATCCCATAACGGTTCTGTAACGTAATGTCCATAGGGGTCAATAATACAACTTCCGCCTCTGCATACTATTTCAGGTAATTGAGCTACAACGTCCTTTTCATTTATATCTAAAGGATACGAAGTTTTTCTTATAATCATATCAGCATTGATAAAATAGCATTTACCTTCAATTGCAATGTGTTGAATTGTTGCTTGCCATTCAGGGTTATCGTTTGTATTAGGAGAAATATAAATTGTAATGCCTTTTTTATATAAGGCCACCCGTGCAAGAGGCATATAACTTTCCCAACATATCAAACTTCCGATTGGTCCCCAAGGTGTTTCTGTGATGGGGAAATAATCCTTATTTGCATCACCCCAAACCATTCTTTCGGAACCTGTTGGTTTTAGTTTGCGATGTATTTTGTAAGAACCGTTCGGCTCAAATATTACATTGCTGTTATAGAGAGTTGCACTAATTGCATCTCTTTCAGAAAACCCGATGCTAATATATGCTTTTGATTTTTTGGCAGCTTCTGCAAGCTCTTTAAATTCGTCATCACCTGGAACTATGGAAGCATCATAATACCTTTTCCAGTCTTTTCTGCCTGCTTGCGTACGTTTACCAATGCTGAATCCAAAGTTCATCCCAACAGGATATCCGGGTATAAACAATTCCGGAAATACAATCAAGTCAGGATTGTGAACGGCAGATTCATTAATGTAATTTAATGCCTTTTTAAGTGATTCCGTTTTATTGAACAAAACAGGCTCAGCTTGAACCAATGCTATTTTACAAAAATTTTCAATTTCTTTCATTTTGATTATACTCCCACAATTTCAAATTTAGATATTAGCCAAAAGTAAAATTACACACATTGCTGTTAATATAATTGCACAAATAGTGCTTACAATATTTATATATTTTATCCAGTTTTCTCTTAAGAGTTTTTCCATAAACATAGAAAAAACAACTCCTATAATACCTCCGGATGTATTTGAAATAATGTCTGTAATATCACTTGCTCCAATAGCAAAAATATATTGTATTAACTCAAATATGAAGCTTGTAGCAAAAATAATCAAAAGTTTTTTTAGTATGGATTTTTCATCCATTAAAATATGTATAAACAGTCCATATGGAATAAATGCCAAGACATTTAAAACAATCTCACTTATATCCGCTTTACCATTTACTATAGCAGGCTGATTAAAAGGGATTAAGTTTATATTCCTTATTTGTGGTAATTCCTTAATAGAAAATTCTAACTTAAAAATAATTACCCATATCAATGCTATCAAGTAAAATATCATTAATATTAAGGTGATTTTTTTTGATTTCATTCAATCATCCCTCCCTTATATAATTGTAGTATATGTTATAATATTTTCTTTGTTAATAACTTTTATTATATATTTAATAATGAGTAAATAGCTTGATTGTATTAATTTTATCATAAATGTTGTATATAATCAATTTTTTGCCGGCTTACAGCTTTTGCTTTATATATCAAAAAGGTTTGAGCTTTCTTACATTTAATATTAAATTTTTTAATATGAAATAATATAAATTTAATATTAAATATGTTATAATCATATAGATTGATAATTCTTATTTACTAAAGTGCATTACAAGAGATAATATAAGTATTTTAATTAAGCTTTATTATAAGTTTTGACAGCAGGAAATATTTTACAAATTTAATATTTGAAATTGGAGAAGAATATGAATTACGAAGAAGCAATGGAGTATATAAAAAGCACATATAAATTCGGCAGTAATTATGGTACCGAGAGAACAAAAAAAATACTGGAGATTTTGGGAAATCCTCAAGATAAAATAAAATGTATACATATAGCCGGCACGAACGGCAAAGGCTCTATGAGTGCGATGACTGCAAAAATACTAATAAGTGCAGGATATAAAGTGGGTATGTATACATCGCCTTTCATAGAGGAATTTGAGGAAAGAATACAGATAAACGGAACAAATATCCAAAAAGACGATTTGGCAAAAGTAATTACAAGAGTGGAAAAAGCTGTAAATGAAGTATTGTCACTTGGATATGACAATCCTACAGAGTTTGAGATAATAACTTGTGCAATGTTTTTGTATTTTTGCGAGCAAGGTGTAGATTTTGCGGTGATAGAAGTGGGGCTTGGAGGCAGACAGGACTCTACAAATGTTATGATACCGATAGCTTGTGTGATAGCATCAATAAGTTTTGACCATATGCAAATATTGGGAGATACTTTGGAAAAAATCGCACTTGAAAAATCCGGAATAATAAAAGAAAATGTGCCTGTAATAATGTATCCACAAGAACAAGAAGCTTTAGACGTATTTAAACGAGTATGCGAAGAAAAAAATGCCAAGTTGATATTGGTAGATAGAAACTCCGTACAAGAAAAAGAAATCATAAAAAATTCCGCTATGCAGGAAATAATTGTAAAAACTCAAGATGACAGTTATGATATATCGTTAAATCTTCTCGGAGTACATCAAAAACTTAATTGTGCTACTGTGATAAATTTGATGGAAGTGCTTATATCGCAAGGTATAGATATAAAAAAGACAGATATATTGAAAGGACTTAGAGAAGTAAAATGGATAGGACGTCTGGAGATTATGAGAAGAGAGCCGATGGTAGTTTTGGACGGTGCGCATAACATAGACGGAATAACTAATCTTACAAACAGCATAAAAAAATATTTCAAATACGATAAAATGGTTTTGATACTTGGAATATTAGCAGATAAACAAGTAGATGACATGATAAAAATGCTGACACCTATTGCAAGTAAAATAATAGCCGTATCTCCGCACAGCGATAGAGCAAAAGGCGCCAAAGAGCTTGCCCAAATAATAAAAAATACAAATCCTAATTGTGAATATG
Organism: Peptoanaerobacter stomatis; assembly: GCF_000238095.2. Taxonomy (NCBI): domain Bacteria; kingdom Bacillati; phylum Bacillota; class Clostridia; order Peptostreptococcales; family Filifactoraceae; genus Peptoanaerobacter; species Peptoanaerobacter stomatis. The sequence continues at coordinate 1,552,637 of NZ_JH815225.1, read as the reverse complement.
AGGAAGACTATGCAAAGGCATATAAAAAAGCACTTTCTTATTGTGATAAAGACGATTTGCTTATGATAGCAGGTTCATTATATTTGATAGGCGATATGAGAAAAGTTGTAAAAAATAATATAGATTAATAAATTGCATAAAAAATGGATTTCAAAAGATCGAGTATATCTTTTAAAATCCATTTTTTGTTTTATGTAAATATAGTTTAATTAATACTAAAATCTTATAGAACAATGGAAGAACATAATAATTAATTTTTCTGGTAGACTATTTGTATCAATGTTATATAATTATACAAGGTATTCATAATTTTATTAGAAAAGAGTATAAATTTTAAAATATATAAGAATTTTATTTTAAGTAGACATAAATTTACTTAGCTAATAAATTCTTAAAAAATAATATCAATTATTCTATTAACGTTTAGTACGATGTCATTTTTTAGCAATCTTCTTTTTTATAATTGCAAAAACAAGATTTATTATGAGTAATGTAAAAAAACCTAAAAAGCTGATAATTGCCAAGTTTTTGTAATAATCATTATTTTTTGCAATTTTATCCATTAAATTTATAAAAAACAATACAACAAATCCTGATATAACGCTTTTTATCCAAAATAATTTTTTAAAATTCATAATAAAACCTCCATGCTGTTATCTAATTAAATATAGATATCTTTAAAATAGGGTTTAGTATAAAAAAATTATAAATGTATTTTATAGCTTATCCCATTTTATCCTAATATAGTATATAAGGTATACTAATGAACTTAAAGACCATGTAATCGGATATGCCCACGAAATTGTATCTATGCTTGGAAAAATAGGTACAACAATGTTAAGATATGTTACTCTGACTACGCACCAAAATGTGAGCATTATAAACATAGGCACATATGCTTTGCCAAGACCTCTAAGTATTCCGCTCATAATGTGCGAAAAAGCGAGTAAAAAAGCAAAACCTGCACATATTCTTGCCTTACTTACCCCAAAAAATATCACTCTTGCATCATTGCTGAAAAAAGTCATCAGATGAGGTATGAATATATAGACTATAAATCCCATTAATTCAGCTAACGACACTCCTGTAATTATTGCAAATTTTGCACCTTTTTTCATTCTTTCTATATTTCCGGCTCCCAAGTTCTGACTGATAAATGTAGAGATTGCAAGGGAAAAGCAAGTAATCGGTAAAAAAGTGAAGCCTGATATTTTTTCATAAGAGCCGTTTCCTGCTACAGCGTATTCTCCAAAATGATTGACATTGGATTGTACCACTACATTGGCAAGAGATATTATAGAGCCTTGTATTCCGGCAGGAATACCGTTTTTTAATATTTGTTTAAGATAAAATTTTTCTATCTTTATTTTTGAAAAATGCAATTTATAATCAGAGTTTACTTTCATCAGATAATTAATGCATAAAAAAGCACTGATAAATTGTGATGTAATAGTGGCAAAAGCTGCAGCACCTACACCATATCCCATAATACCTACGAGAAAATAATCAAGTATGATATTTGTAATAGATGCAATCATCAAAAATTTGAGAGGAGTAACACTGTCTCCAACAGATCTCAGTATACTCGATGACATATTATAAAGCACAAAAAACATGGAGCCCATAAAATATATTCTGAAATAAGTAATGGATTCAGGTAATACATTCGTAGGTGTATCCATCAATACCAATATGTAAGGCACAAAATAAATTCCAACTGCTGTCAGCACTATGCCGGTTATTAATGCAAAGCCTATACAAGTATGGATTGTTCTTTGCATTTTTTCTATATCTTTGTTACCGTAATACCTTGCAATAACAACGCCTGATCCTATGCTAAGCCCGTCAAAAAATCCTATCATCAACAGAATAAGTGCAGTAGATGAGCTTACTGCGGCAAGTGAGCTACTGCCAAGGTAGTTGCCGACTATTAAAGAGTCTACAATATTATATAATTGTTGAAATAAATTACCTATAAATATGGGTATTACAAAAAGTAAAATACCCTTACTTATAGGACCGTTTAATAATAAATCATTATTTTTTTGTATAAATTGTTTCATAAAATATCTCCTGAAGTTATTTTACAACTTATATATATTAAATTCAAGATATTTTATTATTTGGAAATTATGCTTACATTAAAATTCGCTTATAACAATACTATATCTTATAAACTATTAATATAAAATCCTATAAAAGCAGGATAATATATGCATTTATAGGATTTTATAGATTTGATATTTTATACTTTTATAATTTTAAGAAAGTTTTAAGCAACAATTGGCACAAAAATTATTTTAAGATAATATGCCGAATTTATAGCCTAAAGAGCTGTAATATTCTATTATCTGTGGCAAAGCGTCTACACTTTTTTGTTTTATGTCATGCATAAGAACAACTACTACTTTTGGACTTCCTCCGTACATAGCCATATCTTCTTTTATGTTGTCAAGTGCACCTTGTAAATCTCTTCTTGAGCCTTTTGCCTCGGCATCACCTGTGAGTACGTTCCAATCTATATTGTATATGTTTTGTTGTGCCAATGCTTCGTCTACAGGTGTAAGTCCTTTCCATGACATATGTCCTCCGGGATAACGAAATATCGTAGTTTTAAAGTCTTCGCCGAGGGATTTTCTTATTGCTTTCATATTTTGATCTATTTCAGCAAGTACGTTTTCTACGCTGCCAACTCTGTTCGGATAAAGGTTGGAATACTCATGAGTGTATGAATGCAAGCCTACAGCGTGTCCTTCTTTCATTTCTCTTTCCAGCAAAGGTTTTGCGTAATCCTGGTCGGCGCTTCTTCCTACTATGAAAAATGTTCCGTGTACCCCGTAATTTTTCAATGTGTCCAATACTATTGGAGTAAGAGATGATGAAGGTCCGTCATCAAATGTTAAAAATACAAGTTTGTCTGTACCTGTATAAGTTGACGGATTCAATATCCAGTTATTTACATCTTTACAGCTATATGCCCAAGCTTCAGCCTCATAGTTATGAGATGTACCGGGTTTTTGGGAAGTCGGATCTATTTGAGGCTCTTCTTTAGATTTTTCGTCGACCGCTTCACTATCTTGAGAATTTGAACTTTCGTCAGCTTTTGTTTTATCATTTTCGCCATTTTTTGAAACATCAGTTTCTACTTTAGTGTCATTTTTAGATGTTTTTTTGTTAGAGTTAAATGATTGTACAAATTTGACTGCAAGTAACAATGTTGCGATTATAACTGCTATAATTATTATTAATCGTGTATAAGATTGATTTTTTCTCTTTTTTTTGTAGTTTAAATTGCTCATAAAATACCTCTTTTAAATAAAATTGTAATGAAAGTGTGTGTATTTCTCATTATATCACTAAGCATTTAATATTTCTATATAAAAATATAATTTTTTATTATTTTTTCGGCTATTTTTAAACCGTCTATAGCACTGCTGACTATTCCGCCGGCATATCCGCCACCTTCTCCGCAAGGATATAGATTCGATATGCTTACGCTGTTTAAGTTATCCGGATTTCTTAGTATTCTGACCGGTGAAGAGGTTCTTGTTTCTACTCCGGTTAAAATTGCGTCTTTATCGGCAAATCCTTTTACTTTTTTATCCATGGCTATTATAGATTTTTTTATCGACTCTGTAAGTTCTTTTTTGTATATTTCATTTAAGTTGGATAATTTATAGCCTATTTCATATGTCGGTTTGACTTTTCCTATATGTGTGGAAACTGTATTATTTAGAAAATCTTCTATTCTTTGAACAGGAGCTTTATAGTTTCCTCCTCCTAAGATAAATGCTTTTCTTTCGCATTCTTTTTGAAAGTCAACTCCTCCTAATACATTACTGTTAAAGTCAGTTTCACGCACATTGACGAGTATGGCGCTGTTTGCATTTACTCCATCTCTTGCGTTATAGCTCATACCGTTTACAACTAATTCTTCTTTTGAAGAAGACGAAGGGATAACATATCCGCCTGGACACATACAAAATGTATATACGCTTCTATTTACTTCATTTAGGGCATTTGTCAGGAAGTATTCGCTCGAAGACAATTTTGGGTTGTTGTAATTCTCTTTATATTGTGCTTTATCTATATTTTCTTGTAAATGTTCAATTCTGAATCCTACCGCAAACGGCTTTTTAAGCATTGATATATTGTTTTTATAAAGCATACCAAATGTATCTCTTGCGCTGTGCCCTATTGCAAGAACTACCATGGATACATCTATATTTTCTCCGTTTATAACAGCTGATTTTATGATGTTATTTTCGATTATAAAATCTTCCAATTTGTTTTCAAATCTAACACTTGTGCCCAGCGAAGATATGGCATTTCGCATATTTTTAACCACATTTTTTAATATGTCGGTTCCTATATGGGGTTTTTGTTTATATAATATATTTTCATCAGCACCAAATTTATGGAATGTTTCCAATACTTCAAAGCCTCTTATATCTTTACTTCTTGAAGTGAGTTTGCCGTCTGAAAAAGTGCCTGCGCCTCCCTCTCCAAACTGTACATTGGAATTTTCGTTAATAATGCTTGTTTTCCAAAAGTTTTCGACATCTATGCTACGTTTATCTACATCTTTTCCACGCTCTATCAATATCGTTTTGTACCCATATAGGCTGAGTTTATAAGCACAGAATAAACCGGCAGGTCCACTGCCTACTACCAATATAGGCTTATCAATAGAGACACTGCCTTTTTTTAATATAGGGATATTTTGTTTTATATAAGGTTTTATATCAGCATCATCGAATATATGTTTATTTAATTTTTTTTCATCAGCATCTACTAAGACTTGGTATATAAAATGTATATTATCTCTTTTTCTTGCGTCCAATGACTCTTTTAATATCTTATAGTGTATATCTGTATTTTTCAGTTTTAATTTTTTTGCGATTTTATCCTTTATATTTGCTTCATCTTCATTTAAAGAGATTTTTATATTAGATACGGTAATCATTTTATCTCCTTGTTTTTATAAAATTAATATAGATTAAAAAATTTAAGTATTAATTATAATCGAATTTTTAATAAAAATAAAGACTATATATGATTGTGAATGTTTAAATTAACACAATATATAGTTTTAATATATTTTAATAATTATAGCATAAAAAAAGTATTAATAAAAATGTATAACAAAAATTAAAATTTTTTAAAATCTAAATTGTAATTTATTGATAAATGGTGTACAATTATAAAGGTAGTGTTATCTTATGAGAAAAGAATTTATTTGCTTAAAATTAATTGAATATTCGCTTTACACTAAATTTTATAGAAATGTTTAGATAAACTGCAATCGTTTTTAAGAATTAAAATAATTCTCATTTAAAAAAGAAAAATAGAATGACATACTTTTATAAAGACTGTGGTTATGTTATTTTTTCTGAAGATGAGATATACAAAAATTTGTAATAGCTCTTTTAAAAACATTGGTAAGTTATATGAAAATAGCACTTTTAATGTTTAGCGATATTAAAACTATAATTAACGTAAAGTTTAGTGAAAATGTTTTTTATAATATATCTTAATAGAAATTGAGTGATTATAATTAGTTAAAATTATAGCAAATAACTTATTTTAAACTTGTTTATAATTATATTTAATATATAAATGTTTTTTATTTTTATATTGTAGGAGGGGACAATGCAATTAACGACTTTTAGAGGGGGTATCCACCCTAAACACAACAAGTCTACTACTGAGCATAGTGCAATAGAGTATCTCGATGCACCGGATAAAGTGTATATACCTCTTATCCAAAACATCGGCGCTCCATGTAGCAGCTTGGTAAAGAAGAATGATATTGTAAAAGTGGGACAAAAAATAGGTGAACCACTCGGTTTTGTATCAGCGCCTATACACTCATCCGTTTCAGGAAAAGTTATAGACGTGAAAAAAATATTGGTTAATACAGGAGAAAAAGCTGACTGTGTAATAATAGAAAATGATAAAGAATACACAATTCACGAAGATATAAAACCATACGGAACAATAGAGGAATTGTCAAAAGAAAGACTTTTAGAGATAGTAAAAGAAATAGGTTTGGTTGGTATGGGGGGAGCAACATTCCCTACACATGTAAAACTTAATCCTCCGAAGGATAAGGTGGTAGATGCCATTATATTAAACGGAGCTGAATGTGAACCATATCTTACAGCAGACCACAGATTGATGCTTGAACAGACAAAAGATGTTGTAGACGGTCTGAGAGCCATACTTAAAATAACATCTGTAGAAAATGGTTACATAGGAATAGAAGATAACAAACCTGATTGCATAGAGGCGATAAAAAAAGAGGTTGAAAAATATCCGAATATAAAAGTTGTAACATTAAAAACAAAATATCCGCAAGGAGCGGAAAAACAACTTATAAACGTATGTACAGGTAGAGAAGTGCCATCAGGAGGATTGCCAGCGGATGCCGGAGCAATAGTTGATAATGTTGCAACAGCCGCACAGATAGCAAAATCTTTAAGAACAGGCTTACCTCTTATAGAAAGAATATGTACAGTAACAGGTGGAGCGATAGCAAATCCTAAAAATGTTATGTTTAAGATAGGAACTTTGTACAGCGATATAGTAGAGATGACAGGCGGATTTAAAGAAGAACCTGCAAAAGTTATAAGTGGTGGTCCAATGATGGGCGTTGCCTTAGCTAATATAAATGTACCTGCTAATAAAGGAACATCAGGCATACTATGTTTTACACAAAAAGAGGCTGAAATAGGTGAAACACAAAATTGTATAAGATGTGCAAAATGTGTAGGAGTTTGTCCGGCGGGATTAGAGCCTATTTATATAAGTGCACATACATTAAAAGATAATTTTGAAAAAGCGGAAGAATATAGAGCACTTGACTGTATAGAATGTGGTTCATGTTCTTTTATATGCCCTTCAAAACGTCCTTTACTGCAATCAATAAGAGTTGCTAAGAGAGAAATAATGGCAATGAGAAGAAAGGCGCAGGAAAAAGCCAAAGCAGAGGCAGAAAAAAATGCCAAGTAGCAAAGAATACTTGAATTTGTTTTAGAACAGTTGTCAGATTTGGAGGATATAAATTATCGCAAGATGATGGGAGAGTGTATTTTATACTATAAAGATAAAATTATAGGTGGAGTATATGATGACAGATTGCTTATAAAACAAACCGATAAGGCAAAAGAAATGATAAGAGATGTAGTATATGAATTACTATATACAAAAAGAAAAATAAAAATTAAAATCAGATACACAGGAGGGAACAATGGAAAATAAAGACTTAATAATATCTTCATCTCCCCATATAAGAAGTAACGAAACAGTTTCGTCAGTTATGAGAGATGTGATTATTGCTTTGCTTCCGGCTACCATTGCCAGTATATATTATTTTAGAGCAGGCGCTGCAATCAATATAATATCAGGTGTAGTGGGAGCTGTATTGGCAGAATATGTAATACAAAAACTTATGAAAAAACCTATTACAATAAAAGATTTATCTGCTGTTGTCACAGGATTATTATTAGCATTTAACGTACCGGCTTCAGCACCTTGGTGGCTTACGTTTGTAGGGGCGATATTTGCGATAGTAATTGCGAAACAACTGTTCGGTGGCTTAGGACATAACTTTGTAAATCCGGCGCTTATAGCAAGAGCGATGTTGCTTGCATCTTGGCCTGTACTTATGACATCTTGGACATTACCGTATACAAAATCACCTGATATGGTATCAACAGCTACACCGCTTGCATTTATAAAAAATGCTGCATCAGAAGGAGTGGTAAGAGCGGATTTAATGGATATGTTTTTAGGAAATATACCTGGAACAATAGGAGAAACAAGTGCAATACTTCTAATATTAGGTGGAATTTACTTAATGTACAGAGGAGTAATAACATATGTGATTCCTGTTACTTATATAGCTACAGTTGCAGTACTTACTTATGCTTTTTCAGGATTTGATTCATCAATGATATTATATAATATATTCGGCGGAGGCTTGATGCTCGGAGCGTTCTTTATGGCTACCGACTATGCGACATCGCCTATGACTGTAAAAGGACAAGTCATATATGCTTTCGGATGTGGTCTTTTGACATCTGTTATAAGATATTACGGTGGATATCCAGAAGGAGTATCTTATTCAATATTGCTTATGAACGTGGCAACACCTCTTATAGAAAGACAAGTAAGACCGAGAGTGTTTGGGGAGGTAAATAAAAAATGAAAAACGAAGTAATTAAATTCGGATTGATATTATTTATAATAACAGCGGTATCTACCGGAATAGTATCAACAATATACGGAATAACACAACCTATAATTGAAACACAAAAAATAGAAAAAGACAATAAAGCAAGACAAGAGATACTATCTGTTGCAAAATCTTTTGAAAAAATAGAAAAAGAATTTGGAGAAGATATAGTAGAAGTATATAAAGGAGTAGATGCTGATAACAAGACAGTCGGCTATACAATAAAAAATATATCAAAAGGATACGGCGGAGATATAGAAATAACTACAGGTATAACAGCAGACGGTAAGATAAGCGGAGTAAGCCTTGGAAGTATGTCAGAAACTCCGGGACTTGGAGCAAAATCAAAAGATCCTGCATTCATAGATCAATACAACGATAAAGATGCAAAACAGCTGAAAGTAATTAAAAATGCAGTGCCTAAAGATGATGAAATAGTTGCGATTGCAGGTGCAACAATAACATCAAATGCAGTCACAAAAGGTGTAAATCAATCTATAGAACTCTTTGAAAATGAGTTAAATAAATAGGAGGCTAAAATGGGATTTTTTAAAGCATTAAAAAATGGAATTATAGACGAAAATCCTACTTTCGTCCAAGTACTTGGTATGTGTCCGACGCTTGCCACAACAACATCAGCAATGAACGGACTCGGTATGGGATTATCGGCAACAGTCGTATTGGCGTTATCAAATTTGCTGACATCAATGCTTAGAAAGATAATACCTTCAAAAATAAGAATACCTATATTCGTAGTTGTTATAGCATCTTTCGTTACAGTTGTACAGTTTTGTTTAGAGGCTTTTGTACCTCCGCTATATGATGCACTCGGACTTTTTATACCACTTATAGTTGTTAACTGTATAATACTTGCAAGAGCTGAAGGCTTTGCATATAAAAATCCTCCTCTTGCATCATTCGGTGATGGTTTGGGAAACGGCTTAGGATTTACATTAGCGCTTTCAATATTAGGTGCAGTTAGAGAAATATTGGGAAACGGTTCAATATTTGGAATAGACATATTGGGAAAAATAGGATATCAACCGGCATTAATAATGATACTTCCACCGGGAGCATTCTTGGCACTTGGATTATTATTGGCAGGATTTAATAAAATTAAGAATAAAAAATAACCAATTGAAATATAAAAGGAGAATACGATGAAAAATATACTTTTGATACTCTTAATCTCCATACTTGTTGACAACTTTTGTATGTCGAAGTTTCTCGGTATATGCCCGTTCTTAGGCGTATCAAAAAAAGTTGAAACAGCAATAGGTATGGGTATGGCGGTTACATTCGTAATGGTATTGGCATCAATAATCACATGGCTTGTACAGTTATTATTGAACGCATTAGGTATACAGTTTACACAGACAATAGCTTTCATACTTGTAATAGCTGCACTTGTTCAATTCGTAGAGATGGTAATTCAAAAGACAAGTCCTACTCTATATCAATCATTGGGAGTTTATCTTCCTCTTATAACTACAAACTGTGCAGTGCTTGGGGTAGCTATACTTAACATACAAAATAATTATAACTTGATAGAAACTATATTCAACGGTTTAGGTGGAGCATTAGGCTTTACACTTGCGATAGTATTATTTGCAGGAATAAGAGAGAGATTGGAGCTGTCAGATATACCGAAAACATTTGAAGGTTTTCCGATAGCACTTATATCAGCATCACTTATGGCAATATCATTCCTCGGATTTAGTGGATTAGGAAAGTAGGTGTAATAGATGAGCGTAATAATAAATTCAGTAGTAAGTCTTTCAGTTATGGGATTTGCATTTGCGGCAGGACTTGCTATTGCATCAAAAAAATTTGCTGTTGAAGTAGATCCTAAAGAAGAGGCAATATTAGGAGTATTGCCGGGAGCAAACTGTGGAGGTTGCGGTTTTCCTGGTTGTGGAGGATTGGCAGCCGCTATAGCTTCAGGAAAAGCACCTGTAAATGGATGTCCTGTAGGTGGAGCAGCAGTAGCGGAAAAAGTTGCAGTTATAATGGGAGTTACAGCGGAATCAGGAGTTAGAAAAGTAGCAAATGTAGCTTGTAACGGTACTACTGAAAATGCAGTTCAAAAAGCAAAATATTTAGGGATAATAGATTGTAAAGCGGCAACAATAGCACAAAGCGGACAAAAAGGCTGTACATACGGTTGTATGGGATTTGGAACTTGTGTCAGAGCTTGTAAGTTTGATGCCATATATATAGGTACAGACGGAGTTGCACACGTAGATAGAGAAAAATGTGTTGCTTGCGGTAAATGTATAGAAGTTTGTCCAAAATCTATAATAGATTGGATACCTGAAAATCAACAAGTTTACATATTCTGTCGCTCAAGAGAAAAAGGAAAAGATGTAAAAGATGTATGTTCAGTAGGATGTATAGGCTGTCAACTATGTGTTAAGAGTTGCCCTTTTGGAGCCATGTCTTTTGACAACAACTTGCCTACTATAGATTATGACAAATGTAAACAATGTAATATATGTGTTCAAAAATGCCCTACACATGCAATAAAAGGTAAAGAAATAAAGAAAAAAGAACCTTTGAGTGTGAAACCGGCTGCACCGGATGATAAAAAAGAAACTGATAATAATCCTCCGGCAGAAGCAAAAAATGAACAGGTAAAAGAACAAAAAGAAGTGCAAGAAACAGCATAATATAAAAATACCAATATTAATCATAATAAGATTAGTATTGGTATTTTTATTATAGTATTTTTTAATAAAATTATGGATAACTTATATATTTATATAATATTAACTGAAAAAATTAATTATTATGATTTTCTGTTATCCTATAAGAATATAGTATTAATAGAAATTTAACAATTCATAAGTATTTTTTCAGCGACCAAATCACCGATTGTATCTGTTCCTACATATTTTAAAGAGCTGTCTTTGTTATGAGAAGAAATGCCTGCTCTATAGCCTTGTGCAAGTACACTGTATACAGCCTCATCTATATCGTCAGCCTCATCATTTAAGTTAAAGCCGTATCGAAGCATAAGGCCTGCTGATAATATGCTTGCCATAGGATTGACTATATTTTTGCCGGCTATATCATTTGCGGAGCCGTGAGTAGGGCCGCACATACAGTTATTTTCGCCGATGCTTGCATATGGTATAAGTCCTACAAAACCTGATAATATACCTGCTTCATCAGATATTATATCACCGAACATATTTTCTGATAATATTACATCAAACTCACATGCACGTCTTATGAGTTGCATAGTAGCCGTATCTATATACATACGTTCCACTGTTATGTCAGGGTTTTTCTTTGCATAATCATCGAATATCAATCTCCACAGCTTAGATGTAGCAAGCACATTGGCTTTATCCACCAAGGTTATTTTTTTTCTTCTGCGCCTTGCCATCTCAAACGCTCTTGATGTTATTCTGTCAATTTGCTTAAAATCGTAGTACATTAAATCAGTGGCAAATCTGTTATCGCCTTCTCCTGAGATTTTATGCTCACCTATATAAAGTCCTGCTGTCAATTCTCTTACTATAAGTATATCTACACCATCTTCTATGTATTCGCTTTTTAGCAAGGCTTGATTTGAAAGCCTCTTGTCTATTCTGATAGGTCTTAAATCTGTAAACAAGTCAAGTTCCGTTCTTATGTCAAACAATGCTTTTACAGGCTTTTTTTCTTCATCAAGGTCAAGAGTAGGGCTGCCTACAACTCCGAATAATATATTTTTACATTTTTTGCAGGCATCAAGAGTGCTGTCAGGCAGAGTTTTTTTATAAACCTTATATGCGCTTTCTCCCATTAAATATTCGTTAAAGTTAAATTTATGAGAATATTTTTTTTCGACAGCGTGTATAGCTTTTACAGCTTGATCTACAATTTCAGGGCCTACACCGTCACCCTTTATAAGTACAACATCTGTATTCATAAATAAATCTCCTTTATATAAATTTAAGATGGTTTGTTATAAATTAAAAATATAATGAAAAAATGAAATAATAGAATATTAAAAATGCAAAAATATAATTTTTGAATATATATATTGTTGTTCTTATTATTATATAATTCATAAAATATTAGAGCATATAATAGAATGTAAAAATACAATATAATAATATATATTTTACAAAATGAAATATGATTACATAATTCTATCATTTTTTTGTAAAAAATCAATAGCAGATGAAAAAAATATAAATACATTTGTTTAGATTTTAGACAAATGGAGTATTATAATTAATATAGAATTGGTATGGTTTTAAAAATATAATGCCATATGATGAGGAAGATATGTCAAGTATAGTTAAAAATTCGATTTTGAATCTGAATTTGCCTTATGAAATAGAATATGCGATATTAAATTTGGAAGATGAAGAATTACTCAAGAGCCAACAAGATTTTTTTGGCTTTTTGACAAATAGAAAAAATGACAACTTGATAACATCGCTCGAAAGCGATGATATAAACTCGAGAGTTTTTGCACAAAATGTGCTTGAAGATGCAAAGAGTATAATAGTCATATTGTTTCCCTATCTTACAGATGAGCACAGCAAAAACGGAAATCTATCTATGTATTGTATGGGCGTGGACTATCACATATCTGTGAGGGATATGCTTTGCGAGATTGTAAAATATATCAAAAACTTTCATAAAGATGCAGATTTTTATATTCAGTCTGATACAGGCACGTTAAATGAAAGATTTTTCGCATTTTATAGTGGGGTAGGTAGACTTGGTATAAACTCCATGATTTTTAGCGATATATACGGGAGCTATGTGAATATTGGGCTTATAGTGACAGACTTGCTTTTAGATGAGAAAAAATCCGAGAAAAAATATTGCGACAAATGTATGGCTTGTGTGAAAAGCTGTCCGGGAGGAGCTATAAATGGCGATTTTACTATAAACAGTTATAGATGTGCCTCATATATCACACAGAAAAAAGGAGAGTTAAACGAGCAGGAGCAGAGGATAATTAAAAAGAGCAAAAAAATTTTCGGATGTGATGTATGTCAAAATGTGTGTCATTTTAATAATAATGTAAAAACTATTCCTAAAAATTGTGATATAATTAAGACTATAAAAAATGAAGATATAGATGAGTTGTCAAACAAAAAATTCAAAGAAAAATATATTTTAAGAGCGTTTAATTTTAGAGGAAAATCTGTTATAAAGCGCAATTTGGATATTTTGAAAGATGATTGATACGCTTTTATATTAAAACCTAATAAAAGGAGTAAATTTTGAATAAATACAAGGCTATAATTGAAATCTTAAAAGAGATGTATCCGGATGCTACTTGTGAGCTCAATCACAATACACCTTATGAATTGCTTGTAGCAACAATACTGTCCGCTCAATCTACGGATAAGAGAGTAAACATAGTCACAAAAGACTTGTTCAAAGTGGCTGATACACCTGAAAAGATGGTGAAATTAGGCGAAGAAAAACTTAAAGAATATATAAGGACAATAGGTTTTTTTAATACAAAATCAAAAAATTTAATATCAATGTCGAGAGATTTGATACAAAAATATAATTCTGAAGTGCCAAAGACCATGGAGGAGTTAACATCACTTGCTGGAGTTGGTCGAAAGACTGCAAATGTAGTCATGAGCAACTGTTTCAAAGTGCCGGCGATTGCAGTCGATACGCACGTTTTCAGATTGGCACACAGATTAGGTTTTTCAGCTCAAGAAGATGTCTATAAAGTTGAGATGGATTTGCAAAAAAAGATTGCAAAAAAAGACTGGACTCTCGCACATCATATGCTTATATTTCATGGCAGATATACATGTAAAGCTAAAAATCCTCTATGTGAAGAGTGTAATCTCAAGGAATATTGTTTATATTATAAAAATCTACTTAAAAAGAAGAGTTAATTTTTAAATATATTAGGTTTTACACGAATTTAAAATGTTTTATAAGACTTTTTATAATTTTGGCTAAGTAAAAAATGAATATATAGTGATTTTATTTAAAATAATTGTAATATCAATTTGCTTAAATATATTTAACTTATTTTCGATTACTATATATATTAATTTTTTATATAAATTTTTTGTTATCATAATTTTTTATAATTTTTTAATCAGCAAGAAGGTGATAAAGTGAAAGAAAGAAAAAAAGTAAAGAAAAGATCCGTTTTTCCTAAAATAGCCATAGTATTTGCTGTTGTTCTGATGATTTTTTCAGGAGTTGTAGTATATGCAAATACACTGATGAATACAGGGAACATATACAATAATGTATTTATAAACGGAGTGAACGTGTCTAATCTTTCCGTTAATGAAGCCAAGTCTTTATTAGAAAATAATTTTAAATTTGGAACTCTTACACTTACAAATGAAGACAAACAGTGGGTGCAGGGATTGTCAGATGTAGGTTTTTCATATGATATAGATACGGCTGTGGAAAAAGCCTATGAAATAGGAAGAAAAGGCAATTTTTTGACAAATGCAATAAAAGTTATTACACTGAATTCAGGTGTGGAAGAATTTATTGAGCTTGAAACAAAAGAAGACTATACAAAGCTTGATGAATTTTATAATAAAGTTGCAAGTGAAGTCAACACAAATCCTATAAATGCAACTGTAAGTGCAGACGGAGGAAGTGTAAGCATAATCCCTTCACAAAATGGATATGTGGTGGATATAGAAAAATTAAAAGCTGATGTTGAAAATGCGGTAAAATCAAGTGAAGAAAAGACAGTAAAAGTGGCTATACCTGTAGCTGTAAAAAAGCCTTCAGTAAAAACAGAAGAATTATCATCAATAAACGGAATTATAGCTTCATATACTTCAAAATATTCTACAAGAGAGTCAGAGCGTTCATTTAACGTGGCGCTTGCCGCACAAAAGTTAAACGGACAGTTGCTTATGCCGGGAGAAGAAGTAAGCTTTCTTGGAGTTCTTGGAGATGTATCTACATCAAACGGATTTAGAGCAGCAAAAATTATAGTAAATAATGAATATCAGGACGGAGTCGGAGGCGGAGTATGCCAAGTGAGTTCCACTTTATATAATGCGCTTTTATTAGGCGGGATGGATATAACACAAAGGACAAACCACTCATTTCCGATAGGATATGTTCCGATAGGTAGAGATGCAACAGTTGCAACTTCAGGTCCGGACTTAAAATATAAAAACTCATATCCTTTCCCTGTATATATAAAAACATATGCAGACAGCGGAGTTATGGTTGCACAAATTTATGGTGATACTACAAGAAGTAAACATGTTGACATATATTCTGAAGTTACAAGCACAGTAGAGCCGACATTGGTATATAAAAATGACCCTAATTTACCAAAAGGAAAAGAAGAAATAGAAGATCCGGGACATACAGGATACACTTCGGTGACTTATAGAGTGGTTGACGGACAAAAAACAGTTATATCAAAAGACAGATATACTATGACACCGAAAATAATAAGAACAGGTACAGGACCTGAAGAGGTTAAACCTGCTGAAGATGCTACACAAGCAACAACAATAAATAATGTGAACACGCAACAAAATTCAAACGAAGCTCAAGAAGAACCGTCAATATTTTAAATAAAAAATACCCCTTGATTTTAAAAGGGGTATTTTTTATTTAAAATATTTTTACCAAGTTTGAAAATTTATAATATTGTTAAAAGTAAAGATATTTATACGATTTTCAAAAGTATAAAAATTATTTATTTATATAATTCATTATTTGGTTTGCAAGTGAATCAGCTATATATATTTGAGCTTCTTTTGTTCCTGCTCCTATATGGCAAGTTATGCTGAAATTATCCAATTTGAATAATTTGTTGTCTTTTGCAGGAGGTTCTTGTTCCATAACGTCAAAACCTGCACCTGCTAATTTTCCGGATGTAAGAGCATCATAAAGAGCTTCTTCATCAACTATACCGCCACGTCCTAAATTGAATAAGAAAGAACCGTCTTTCATAAGTGCAAATTGTTCTTTTCCTATCATATGTTTAGTTTCAGGAGTAAGTGGAGTGTGTATTGATACTATGTCAGCTACTTTTAGAACTTCGTCTAAAGGAAGTATTCTTGCACCTATTTTATCAGCTACTTCTTGTTTTAGGTAAGGGTCATAAGTTACGATTTCTTTTGCTCCGAATGCTAAGCATATTTCTGCAACTCTGAATCCTATTCTTCCAAGAGAAAGTATACCTACAGTTTTATTTTTTATTTCATTTCCAGTAAATCCTGTTTTATTCCAGTTTCCTGCTTTTACGAAATTGTTTGCGTTTCCTATTTTTCTAAGTACATTAAGCATAGTGCCTATTGCAAGTTCTGAAACTGCTGTTGTACTTCCATCAGGTACATTAAATACTGCTATTCCTTTGCTTTTTGCATATTCAACGTCTATGTGATTTAATCCTATACCAGCCATACCGATTGCTTTAAGTTTAACACCGGCATCTATCATAGCTTTTTGAACAGGTGTTTCTGCTCTTACTACAAGTATTTCATAATCTTTTACCATATCTGTTATTTCAGGGATAGATTTTCCGTATGCAAGTGTAACTTCTACACCGTTTTTTTCAAATACATCAATACCGGATTGGTTAAAAAGTTCAGTAACAAGACATTTCATAATATAAATCCTCCTTAAAAATTTTAATAGAAATTTTACAACTCATTATGTAATGATATTTTATGTTTATTGTAAAAACCTTTTCTCATATTATACTAAGTTTTATAAATTAAGTCAATATATTTTGCAATTATTCTTTCTTGTAAATTTACTTGAAATAACGATGAAATACAAGCAATATAAATAAAAGAAAGAGGTTTAAAACAAAGTATAAATAATATTAAATTTTGGTTCAATATATATTTTTGCAATATTTTATTCAAAAAATAAAAGTAATTACAGCGAGTATAAAATCTTTGCCATAATTACTTTTATGTGATTATCCTACCAGTTTATCCACTACATCTACCAAGTTTTCTATTTCAGGCTTGCTAAGTTGAGCGTCCACATGTACACTTTCTCCTTTGTGCTTAAGTGTTTCAGTTATAAGTGATGAGAATATTACAACAGGTAGACTTCTCAGTACAGGATTTTCTTTTATTTTTCTTGTTAGGGTATGTCCGTCCATTTGAGGCATTTCTATGTCAGTTATCAGGATATCCACTTCATCTTTAAAGTTTTCGCCTTTTCTTTCAAGCAAGTCTTCAAAATAATTCCATGCTTGTTGTCCGTCATTAAAGAATCTAAGTTGTGAAAAGCCTGCTTTTGTAAGTGCTTCAAATAATACTTTTCTTATTAATGGAGAGTCGTCTGAAAGTACAACTTTTAAGTTGCTTCTGTCTTTTTTTACTATTTTTTCTATACGTTCATCGTTTATTCCGGTTGCCGGTGCTATATCTGATACAACTTTTTCAAAGTCGAGCATCATTACGATTCTGTTGTCGAATGTTATGTTTCCTATAACGAGTGAACCTTTATCATCTATTATTGCATCCGGTTTTTGTATGTTTTTCCAAGGCACTCTTTGAATTCCTTTTACAAAATCTACGCAAAAAGCTACTTGATTTTGGTTGAATTCGCATAACAAAGTCGTAAATCTTGTCTTGTTTGTATGTTCTCCTGTCAAAACAAATTTCATATCTACAAGCGGAATTATAGCGCCTCTCACCATCGTAAGACCTATAACTGAAGCATTTGCTTTTGGAACGGGTGATATGTTGTCTACTTCCAATATTTCTTTTATCTTGATTACGTTTATGGCATAATCACCTTCGCCTACTCTAAATTCAAGTACCTCCGCTTCTCCTGTACCTGTTTCCAACAATATTTCTTTTTTTGTGCTCATCACAATATCCCCTTTATTAAAAATTAAATTTGAAAAACCTAATGCTCTACAATTATGCCGTCTTTGGATTTATTATGGATATTACCATTTGATTTTTGTCAAACATCTTTATAAGTCTTGAATTTATGTCTTCTATTTTAAGCTCGTTCAAGTAGTCGTAATATTCTAAAAGATTTTCATCTTTAAAGTATAGTGACAGATATATGTTTGCCAAACTTTCCACTGAGTCGAAAGTTTTTATAAAAGAGCCTAATTTTTGTTTTTTTACTCTTTCGAATTGTTCTTTTTCCGCTCCATATTTTTTAAAATTTTCTATCTCTTCAATTATTAAATTTTTTGTATTTTCTATATCTTTGCTTTCGCCTTCTATTGTTATATAACCGTAGTCTTTGGCTGATGTGTAATTGGCAGATAATTGTGAGAATATAAGTGAGCTGTTATATAATTTATCGTGCAATTTGGAGCCTTTTTTAAATATGAGCTGATTTATTATGTCCATTTCTATATCTTTTTTTATGCGAGGATAATCTTCGTTTATAGTGTCATTTTTTTCTTTGTATCCTATGCAAAACATAGGTATTGATACTTCCAATTCTTTTTGTATCTCTTTTTTAGCTGTTTCATCTGTTTCTTGTACTTGTATTCTTGTGATTTCACCCTCAAACATATTTGTATCTTTTACGGTATCTTTGATGATTTTCATAGTTTCTTGAATATCTACATCACCTACGACAAATAAAGCCATATTGGACGGAGAATAAAATGAATTATAGCAATCATACAATTCTTGTGGAGTTATCTTGTAGATGCTTTCAACAGTACCTGCTATGTCTATTGAGTTAGGGTGAGTTTTGTACATAGCTTTGAGACAATTAAAAAATAATTGCCAGTCGGGATTGTCGTCATACATTTTGATTTCTTGCGCTATTATACCTTTTTCTTTTTCTATGTTTTCATCTGTAAAATGAGGAGTTTGTACGTAGTGTATGAGGTGCTTTAAAGATTCTTTAAAACCTTGAGTTGCCGAAAATAAGTAGGCTGTCATATTGAAGTTGGTGTATGCATTGGCATCTGCACCGTATTTTGAAAACTCGTCAAATGCGTTGCTGTTATCCGGCATTTCAAACATTTTATGCTCTAAAAAGTGTGCAATTCCTTCGTTTACTCTGATTTGTTTTTTTGTGTGAGGACTTATAAATTCAAGGTCATTTGAGCCGTAATCAGTTGCAAATACGGCGTATTTTTTGCTAAAACCTTCCTTTTTCATTATGAATACTTGCAGATTGTTTGGAAGTTTTTCAGCATATATTTTTTCGTTTAAAATTTTATTTTCGTAAAACATATTTTCTCCGTTATAGTTAATACCGATATCTATTTAAAATATAATATATCGCAATAAAACATTATAAATTGATGTTAGTTTTATTTAATAATATATAATATTAAGCTGATTTTTTAATCAGACTATAATATAAGGTCGGTATTTGATTTATTCATTTTTAGTCAAGAAATATTCTAATTCGCTTTGGCATTTTTGTGCTACCTTTTGAATATCATCTTTGCCTACACGTTCAATTATCGCTATTATTTCATCTATTGTTCGAGGTGTGTCTGATAGACTTTGTGCATAGTAAAAATCTCCAAGTGCGGCAAGAGAGTCTGTAAGTGTAGTAAGTGCGTGTATATAATGTCTTTTTGCACTATCAAGCTCTATATCGGTAATTCTACCGTTTTTCATATCTTCTATCTGTTCATTTATTAGATTTATTGTCTTTTGTTTATTTTCGGGTTCTATTCCGGCAGTTATCATCATAGTGCCTTTTACTTTTTGTAAGGTTGAAGCTATGGAGTAACATAAAGAGTGTTTTTCTCTGACGTTTGCAAACAGTTTGGAAAAAGCACCTCCGCCTAAAATGTTTACGTATGTCACAAAATTGTAGTAATCTTCATCTTTTGGAGATATTCCAAATGTATAGCCCAGTACCAATTTACCTTGAGTGATGTCCATTTTTTCTTCTTTTTGTTTGAATTCTTTCTTTTGGTGTATTTTTTCCTTTTCTATTACGACTGGGTTAATTTTTATATCAAATATCTCTTTTATATAGCTTATCACCTTGTCTTTTTCGAACTGACCGGCGATTACAATGTCTATTGGAGATGTTTTTATAAATTCTTGATAGTATTCGTACAGATTTTTTTCGTCTATACTGTCAAGATCTTGTAAATATCCGTCTTGCCTTATAGAAAAAGGTTCATCTTCAAACATAAGCTCAGTAGCTTTATTAAAAGCATATTTTCCCTTGCTATTTATTTCAGCCTTTATATCTTCTGATAAGACTTGTTTTTCTATATCCACATACTGTTTGATAAAACTCTCATTTTCAACGTTTGGCATAAATATGATTTCTTTTAATAATTCTAAAGCGTCTTGTGTTATGTTCTCCGGTAAAAATCTGTCTGATACCAAAGACAGAGTGAATGATATTATATGTTTTTCGCCTATTTTTTCAACCGAAGCGGATACACTGCTGGAGTATAATTCCTGCATTTTAATATCAAGCTCTAATGGTGTCTTGTAAGTTTTTGTAGATGATTTTAAGACATAAGGAAGCAATGAATTTTTTGTAACTTCCTCTCTTTTTAAGGATCTTTTGAAGTATACTGTTACGACATTGGTTTTGAATTTGTCGTTTTCAATATACATCATATTTACGTTGTCATTGATTTTATATTTATATAGATTGTTCAAATTGTTCTCCTTGAAATTAAAGGTTCAGATTATTTTAAACAAAATTGTGCTATTTCATCCAATTTTGAATAGTTTTTCTTTATATACAGATAACCTATAAGTGCCTCAAAACCTGTGGCATAGTTATATTCCTGAACATTGGCATTTTTTGGAGGATTTGTGGCTGAGTTTCTACCTCTCAGCACAATATCCCACATATTTTCATCAATTATGTTGTTTTCTTTGAGAGTTTTTACCATATCTGCTTGTGCTTTGGCTTTGACGTATTTTGTTGAGAGTAGATGCAGTTTATTTACTTTTGAAAATTTATTTTTTGCAAGTACATAATTTCTGACATATATTTCCCATATGCAGTCGCCTATATATGCAAGTGCAAGCGTATTGATACAGTTTACATCATCTTGAGATAATGCAAGGTCTCCTATATTCTCGACCATTGTACCCCCTGTCTTGTGTCTTTTATTTCTATACCCATTTGTTTAAGTTCATCTCTTATTTCATCGGCTTTTGCAAAATCTTTTGATTTTTTTGCAATATTTCTTTGTTCTATCAATTCTTCTATTTTTGCGACATCGACATCTTCATCTGTTTTGTCCATAGCTATGTTGAGTACACCTGTAAGCTCGTTTAACATATCAAGAGTTTGTTGTACGAATACTTTTGATGAATCTATACTTACATTCGTATTTGCAAATTTTACGAGATCAAATATAGCAGTTATAGCATCTGCTGTGTTTAAATCGTCATTCATCTTATCTATGAAATTTGTCTTGCATTCTTGCAAATATACTACATTTTCTTTTTCCTGCTCGCTCATATCAGTTTTATCTATTTTTGTAAGAATAAAGTTCAGATTATTTTTGCAATTTTTTATTCTTTCCAATGAGTTTTTGGCTTGATTAAGCATATCTTTACTGTAATTTATCGGGCTTCTGTAATGTGCGGACAACATGAAGAATCTAAGTGTATCTCCGTCAAATTCTTTTAATACATCTCTAACTGTAAAGAAATTTCCAAGAGATTTACTCATTTTTTCGTTGTCAACATTTATATAACCGTTGTGCATCCAGTAATTTGCAAATGTGTGTGATGAGCGTGCCTCACTTTGTGCTATTTCGTTTTCGTGATGAGGGAAGATTAAATCTTGACCTCCGGAGTGTATATCTATACTTTCTCCCAAGTATTTGTTACTCATAACAGAGCATTCTATATGCCAACCCGGGCGACCTTGTCCCCAAGGTGAATCCCAACCTATTTCTCCCTCTTTTTTACCTTTCCAAAGAGCAAAATCTATAGGAGCTCTTTTTTCATCGTTTATCTCTATTCTTGCGCCTGATAGCAAATCGTCTATATTTTTGTGTGATAGCTTACCGTATTCTTTGAATTTTTTTACTTCAAAATAAACATCATTGCCAAGTACATATGCGAAACCTTTATCTATCAAATCTTGTATGAAATCAATTATCTCTTTTATGTTTTCTGTAACTCGTGGATGGACGGTTGCTTTTCTTATTCCGATTGCTTTTGCATCTTTGAAATACTCTTCTATATATTTGTCCGCTAACTGTATAGGAGTTATACCTTCTTCGTTAGCCTTGATAATTATTTTATCATCGACATCTGTAAAATTTTGCACAAAAGTAACTTCATATCCGATATATTCCAAATAATTTCTGAGTGTATCAAAAACTATGAAAGGTCTTGCGTTTCCTATATGAAAATAGTTGTAGACTGTAGGTCCGCAAGAGTACATCTTAACCTTGCCTTTTTCAAGTTCTTTGAATTCTTCTTTTTGTGAACTCATAGTGTTATAGATTTTCATAATTCCTCCAAGTCATAGCTGATACCGACTAAAAAATAGGCATTTATGTTATTTATAAATATATATAAATAATTAGCCATTGCTTAATCAGGTAACTATATAAAAAATTAAGTATGTAATTTATAAAACTAAAAAATATGTAACAGTTTTTATATATTATACCATAAAAGCGTATATTTTAACAAAAAATAATTTAATATAACAGAGTGATTATTAATAAAATATGAATATAATATGAATATAATAAATCATTATGGTGTTCATATTTTATAGGATAATAGTATTATTTAAATATTATTTTACATTATATTATTTTAAACAGGTTCAGGTATTGTATATTTGTTGTTTTGAAAAAAGTGTAATAAAGATATGTTTGTGATACAGTTTCAATCAGTTTAAAGTATAAAAGCTTTCGGCATTGATTGCAAACTATATAAGTATTCCGCAGTTCGGGCTTAAAACTTGTCCTGTGTATGACGAGGTATCTTCACTGCATAAAAATAAAATGGTTTTTGCAATTTCCTGAGGATAAGATACTTTATTCAAAGCGGATATTTCTTTAAGAGCGTTAATATCGTCATCGCTGAAATCGCTCATCATATCTGTCATAACCACACCCGGAGCTACAATGTTCACTCTTATATTGCTTGGTCCGAGCTCCTTTGCAAGAGCTTTTGAAAATGATATTATAGCACCTTTTGTTGCAGAATATATAGTTTCGCAAGATGAACCTGTAATCCCCCATATAGATGACAGTGTTACTATGCTACCATATTTTTGAGAAACCATATAAGGAGCTGCTAATTTGCAAGTATTTATGACACCTAAAACATTTATGTCAAAAGCAGTTTTTATTTCGTCAAAACTCATATCAGTTATCGTACCGTAAGGAGATACCGCGGCATTGCATATTAAAGCGTCTATATGTTTGTTACATCTTATAAAGTCTTCAAATACTTTTTGCATTTTATTGAAGTCGGATACGTCCGATTTGTATGGAAAGCATTGTTGTCCCATATTTTCTATTTTATTTTTAAGCTTGTTTGCACCGTCATCGCTTTTTAAGTATGTGAAACCGACATCATAGCCGTTTTGTGCGAATAGCAGTGCGGTTTCGTAGCCTATACCTCGAGAGCCGCCTGTAATTAATACTGATTTTGCCATAGTATCTCCTAAAAATTTAATTATTTTATAAAATTACAGTGAAAACCATAAAATAAATACATAAGTTGATAACGCTATAATAAATGTTGTATTCCAAGAAGTAGTGAAATCGTAAAATAAATATATAACTGATTAAACCTTTATATATGTAAGTAAAGAAAATATTAGAGAAAAAATTTAAAGCAAACACCTAAAAAGTGCTTGATTATATAAGCTACAAGCTTAACATATTTCATAGCCTTAACTTATATATTTTTATAATGATATTCATATTAAAATTATAGAAAAATATATTATGGTAAGCTTAATTTTTATTTCATTAAAACTTTTTCTATTTTCTTATATTTAATTTGGTTTTGTATTAAATAATATAATACCATTAAAATAACGATTTGAACAGATGAGTTAATTTTCCATTCTTTGTTTATTTTATATAATAATTACAGTGTCTATACTAAAGTGCCTTTTGAGGTACTTTGTACATCCATTCGCAGAGGAAAAGCGGAAGTATGATAACTTTGACGAACTGAGACCGACCATCAATGGGTTTGTAGAAAAAATCTTAGTACACGAACTAGATCGAAAAGGCAGTCAAACCGCCAATCAGAAAGTAGAAATCTACTTCAACTTTATCGGCAACTATGAACCGCCAAAAGAAGAATTATATGAAGAAGAAAAGCAGAAATTAACAGAGGAGGAAGAAAAAGAACGAGAAAGAAAAGACAGGCTTCATCAAAACTACCTCAAGCGTAAAGCAAACGGCAAGCAAAAAGAATATGAGGAAAGATATAAGGAGAAGAGGGAGCAACTCAAACAGGAGAAACTTAAAACGCTGAAAAAAGCGGAATACCACTAAATGAATATAAGAGGATAGCAAAAAATTGTCCTGCATAGATGTTTCCTCTCATTGACTACTATAAAATATAGTGATATAATTTATAGTGGTCTTTTTTTGGAGGAGAAAATATGTCAGCAATAGATTTGATTGTTTTAGGAATGATTAAAGAAAAAGAACAAAGTGCTTATGATTTACAAAAAAATGTTGAGTATCGAAATATTTCTAAATGGATCAAAGTAAGTACCCCATCCATTTATAAGAAAGTTGTTCAGTTGGAGGAAAAAGGATATATCAAGGGAAATGTGTCAAAAGAGGGGAATATGCCTGAAAAGTCGATCTATCATATCACAGAGAAAGGAAATAAATATTTTCTTGAGCTGATGAAAAAAATTTCTGCTCAAATGATAAATATATTTTTGGATTTTAATGCTGTCATCATCAATTTGGAAATGGTATCTCCGTTTGAACGAAAGGAACTGACAGAAAATATCGAGTGTCAAATCAGGGAATTTCAAAAAGCGGTATCAGGGTTGGAGGAAGAGAGGACAGATATTCCATTTACGGGCAAGACTATTCTAAAACAACAAGTATTATTATCAGAAGCATTGAATAAGTGGATTGAGAACTTTAGAGAATTGTATTTAGAGGAATAAAAAATGGCAAATAAAAATGAGGATAAAGAAATCCTGAAGGAATTAAGAGAAATAACAAAAACCAAAGAAAACTGGGGAGAAGTGATTGATGATGTTGCAAATAAACTAAATGAAAATCATTCTGTTATTGTAAAAGCAAAAATCTTGTGGCTTCTTGGAGAAATGGGATTAAATTATTCGAAGCAAGTAGAAGCATATATTATAGATATTGCCTTTTGTTTAGAGGACGAGCATCCAAAAATCAGGGAGCGTGCGGTTAATGCTTTAGGAAGAATAGGCAGAGCAGATAAAAACTTGATTATCCCTTATTTAGATAAAATAATGAAAATGAGAAAAGATCAAGCAGACGATGTTAGGCTTGCTTTTGTTTGGGCTTGTGAAAATATTGCAACCAACGCTCCTGAATTATTTTGCGAAAGAATGGATCTGTTTTATAAAATGATACAAGATAAATGCGTGCGAGTGCGGATAGAAGCACCGGAAATGTTTCGAGTAATGGGAAAGAGAAAACCGCAGTATATAAAACCTTATTTAGAAAAATTACAATGGTTTGCAGATAATGACACACACCCTGTTGTTCGTATTCATAGTGCCGGTGCAATACGGATTACCAAAAGAGCATTAAAGGAGAGTGAAGACAATGCCACAGATGACTAAAGGCGGAAAATATATTTTTGGTTGGTCGAGGATAAGAGTAAATGGAGAACTGATCTTTCCGAGAATGGCGGTAGATGAATATAAGCTAAAAGAAGAAAATCACATTTATATTGTTTCAGGAAGTAAGCGAACAGGAGGATTTTGTGTAATGACAGAACCCTTACTTTCCCATTCAAAACTCAAAAATGTTTTGGAAGAAAATCCAAGTTTAGCAGACAGAAGTTTGAGAGAGGGAGAGTTGATTACTTACAAAGGAAGAAAATACGGTTGGCTTGCACTAAATAAAAGTGCAGTATATCTTTCAGATGATTTGATGAAGATGTTAGAAATAAAAGTCGGGGATAAACTCTTAGCTATTCGTAGCAGTGATATTGCTTTTACAATGGGTGTAAAGGGAAGCTTGATAGAGAAAGCGAACGGCTATCGAGGAATTATTGAAGAATTTTGAGGAAGAAATTTACAAGTATATTGAAATAAAATGATATTTTTAAATGATGAAAAATAACAGGTTAATTTTAATAGAAAACTTTTTTTGATACGAGAGGTTTACGCCAAAGTTATGAAAAAAGAAGAGATTTTAAATGAATATATATGAAAAATTGAGACAGTATTTTGAGAATTTAATTGAAGAAAAAAATATACAAAATGATGATATATCAATTTATATAAAAGCTTTAGACAGTAAACAGGCTATAGGTAAGCCTAAAAGACAGGATTATCCGCTATTAAACGGCAAAGAAGTGCTTTTAGAAGCTAATTATAAAAACAGCTTGGGACAGGCATTTACAAGTGCAAGAATCAGTGTAAGTTTAAAACTTCAAGTTTATTGAAAAATAAAAAACCGTTAAACTCACATTATGGGTTTAACGGTTTTTGCATTATATTTTATTAGACCACTGCTTGCAATCTATAATATGGTCCACGAAATCTTCATAAAATTCAGGCTCATGGCATATAAGAAGTACAGTGCCTTTGTATTCTTTTAATGCACGCTTTAATTCATCTTTGGCATATATATCCAAGTGGTTTGTAGGCTCATCGAGTATCAGTACATTTGTAGGTTTGTTCATAAGTTTGCACAATCTTACTTTTGCTTGCTCTCCACCGCTTAACACCATGACTTTACTTTCTATATGTTTTGTTGTAAGACCGCATTTTGCGAGCATAGCTCTTATATCTCTTTGGTCAAGTGATGGAAAATCTTGCCATACTTCTTCTATGCAAGTGTTGTGATTGGCATCTTTTATTTCCTGTTCAAAATATCCTACTTCTAAAAATTCGCCTTTAGTCACAAAACCGCTTATAGGTTTTATAATTCCGAGCAAGCTTTTTATTAGAGTGGTTTTTCCAAGTCCGTTTGCACCGGTTATGGCTATTTTTTGATTTCTTTCCAATCTGAATTCTATCGGCTTTGAAAGTGGGGAGGTATAGCCTATTACAAGATTATTTGTTTCAAAAATCATCCTGCCGGATGTTCTTGCAGTTTTGAAGTTAAATTCCGGTTTCGGCTTTTCTTGTTCAAGCTCTATGATTTCCATTTTATCCAATTTTTTTTGCCTTGACATAGCCATATTTCTCGTGGAAATTCTTGCCTTATTTCTTGCGACAAAATCTTTTAAATCGGCAATTTCCTGTTGTTGTCTTTTATAAGCGGCTTCTATTTGTTGTTTTCTTGCCTCTCTTATTTTTAAAAATTCATCATAACTACAAGAATATCTGTCCAATTTTAAGTTTTCCATATTATATATCAGATTTATTACTTCAGTTAAAAACGGGATGTCATGTGAAATGAGTATAAACGCATTTTCATATTCAGTCAGATATCTTTTAAGCCATGCTATATGCTCAGCGTCAAGATAGTTTGTAGGCTCGTCTAAAAGCAGGATGTCCGGTTTTTCTAAAAGAAGTTTTGTGAGCAGAACTTTTGTTCTTTGCCCTCCGCTTAATTCATCTACTTTTCTGTCGAGACCTATATCAGCCAAACCAAGTCCTCTTGCAGCTTCTTCAACTTTGCTGTCTATTATATAAAAATCGTTGTGCTCGAGTATATCTTGTATTGTGCCTACTTCTTCAAGCATAGCAGTTACTTCATCTTCGCTTGCATCTCCCATTTTCATATAGTATTCGTTCATCTCTTGCTCCAAATCGAATAAGTATGAAAATGCTTTTTTTAGGGCATCTCTAATCGTGTCTGTAGGTTCTAAAACGCTGTGCTGGTCTAAATATCCTACTCTTACCCTTTTTGACCATTCCACTTTTCCTGCGTCAGGCTCCAATTTGCCTGTTATTATATTCATAAATGTGGACTTTCCTTCGCCATTTGCCCCGATAAGTCCTATGTGTTCGCCTTTTAACAATCTGAATGAAACATCGTCAAAAATGGCTCTGTCGCCAAATCCATGACTAAGATGTTCTACATTTAAAATGCTCAAATCTTCTCTCCTTAATTTTATAATTTATTAATGTTTAATATGACTGATTATTTTTTGAAAGGTGCTAATAATTTCAAAGATAACAATATATGATTTATGACTAAACAATTTATAAATAGAGTTATATATTATTGAATTTGCACAAAGCTATTTTTCTATTCATCTGTTTAAATTTAGTATAGAATCAAATATTAAAGTTTATAAACTTATCCAATAGCGGCTAATTATTTCTTCGCCGTCAATTATTTCGTTTTCCAATAAACCTCCGCTTTTCATTATAGTTCTTGCAGAGGCGATATTACTTTTGTCGCAAGTTATAAGGCATTTTTCTATTCCTAAGCTTTTACAAACATCAAGCGCCATAGACAGCATTTTTGTTGCGTAGCCTTTTCGTCTTTGAGATTTTCTGACGCTGTACCCTATATGACCGCCTTGCTTGAACAGAAAATCATTTAATCTGTGCCTTATGTCTATCATACCGACTATTTCATCATTTTCATCTACTGCGATAAATGTGCTTGCAGGCACCAAACCTTTTTTAACAGTATCTTCGCTTGAGTTTTGAAGTATTAATCTATACCATTCTTCAAAATTGTCAATTTTATCAAGACCTGCACTGCCATGTAAGACTTCGTTATTTGCTACAAATTCGGCTTTATAGTCTAAAATTTTGTTCTTATATTGTTCATTGGGTTTTATTAATTGTATATGCATATATATTCGTCCTTTATATAGTTATCTTATATTTATAGTTTAGCAATACTCATCATTTAAAAAATAATTGATGATTTTTTATAAGAATAATGAAATTCTATAATTAACCGTTTTTAAGTGGTTATTTAGCAGGTGTTTAGTATAATCACCATAAACTTTGATTCAATGGATTGTTATATGAAAGTAAAATATTTATAAACAATATAGTTTAACATGCTTTTAAGGATAAATATAAAAAATGGCTATTATTAACAAAATTATGTGTTTGCAATAGCCATTGTTATCAGTATTTATTTATACTTAAAATTAATTATATGAGTTTATTATGTCAAAACCTGTTGCTATAATGGATTTTTTGAAGGAGTTCCTGACTTTCTCGGATATATATCGGGTGTATCGCCTAATTTTTCAACTACTACAATATTGTGATGCAAATCACTGAAAGGTAGCTGTACTTCTTTTTTATCGATTATCTTACATTTCAGTTTTTTCATAGCATTTTGGCAGTTTTTTAGCTCATCGTCTACATTTTGCCCTTTAAGACATAGCAGATGACCGCCTTTTTTTAGAAATGGAGTACAGTATTCTGCAAGAGTGGACATATTTGCAACAGCTCTCGACATACATATATCGTAACTCTGTCTGAATTCTTTTTTATGTGCAAGTTCTTCCGCTCTTGAATGTATTGGAGTAATATTTTTTAAATTCAATTTTTCGATTAAATTTTGCAAAAATATTATTCTTTTGTTGAGAGAGTCGACCAATGTCATATCTATATCTTCTCTCAACAGCTTTACAGGTATTGATGGAAAACCGGCGCCTGTTCCTATATCTATTGATTTGGAATTGGGCTGTATATCAAAATATCCGAGTATACTTATACTGTCCAAGTAGTGCTTGATATAAATATCTTGTTTGTCAGTTATTGCGGTGAGATTTATATTTTTGTTGTATTCGAGCATATAGTCTGTGTATATCTCGAATTTTTCATAAATGTCATCGTTGTGAGATATATTCATAATATCAAGTGCTTCAAAGAAATTTTCTTTTTTCATTAAAATATACCTAATATTTTCTTTTTATAAAAAGGTGCAATATCTTTTGTAGCTTCTTTGCCGAATTTTGTACTGTATTCAAGTTGATCAAGGAACATATCTGTCAGAAACGGCCTTGCGATTTCTGATATTTTGGCAAATGTTGTATCTTTGTCGCCTGTAAAATCGGTGATTAACAAATAGCTGTTATCTCCGTTATGGCTTAAAAATCTTATATATGCACTGTTTATATTTTTTTGTGACTTGAAGTGATTTACAAGTGCATCTATCATATCTTTTGGATATAAATCTCCTTCTAATGATGATATTTCGACAGTTTCTCCTTCTTCTATATTTACAGTGCCATCGCTTTGAGCTTTTGAGCGATTTTCAAGGATATAGTTTATTAATTCGTCTGTTATTATTATATTGTCTGAGTCTCCATTTATTATGAAACCTTTGAATACAGTGGTTTTATCTAATATTACTCCGCTAATTTCATCAAAGTCTAGCAATACCTCTTCAAAGTCATATTTTTCCTTTGCGGATTTCATCTCCTGCATATTTGTAAAAACAGGCAGAAATGTTTCTTTGTTTTCTATTTTTTGCAATAGTGTAAAACCTTGCACTTTATCTTCAGCTTCTTTTGGTATATCAATAAGAGTGTATAAATATGTGTTTAACAATTCATTTATCAATGTATTTTGGTTGTCTTGTGAGTTTTCTGCAACCACATTTTTTATAGCGTATTCTAAAGCTTCATTAGAAAAACTGTCGCTTAAATCTTTTTTTCGTATCATAATTGTTAAGGTTATCCTTTCTTAAAGTATAGACATTGTATAAATACAAAACTGCTATACATTATATTTTACATAAAATATTAAAAAAAAGCAAATTTTATTTTTTATGATTTATACTGATATAATATTTAATGCTAATACTAAACTTCTATAAAATAAAAGTGCAAAAGGGAAAAATAAGATATAATGTCTTTCAAAAAAGATATGCTCAAAAGTATATAACTTTAAGGGATTTGAACATGGTATCTATTTGGGGTAATATTTAGTATAAGCACTTTTACAAATTATAAAATCTCTAAATTCAATTAGATAGAGGTATTGCCTGAAATAAAAAGAGATAGACATCTATCTATTGTATAGAATATCTATCTCTACCGTTTCTCTTTGCCTCGTATAATGCAGAGTCGGCTCTTTTTAAAAAGTGGTCGAATGATTCTCCTGGTTTAATTTTTGTTATACCTGCGCTTATACTCGTCTTTAAAATAGAATTGTCAACGTTTATATTTAATTTTCTAATATCAGACAATACATTTTCAATGATTTTTATAGTTTCGTCCATATCTTTGTATATTATTGCGGCGAACTCTTCTCCGCCCATTCTTGCAAACAAACCGTCAGATGAGATTGATGTGTTTATAGTGTTTGATACGGTGCGAAGAACTATATCTCCTGTATCGTGTCCATAGTTGTCGTTTACAGACTTGAAGTGGTCTATATCAAACATTACCATGCACATAGGATTTGTATTGTTTTTTAATACATCATTAACAGAATCGATGAAATAACGTCTGTTACATACACCTGTTAAATAATCGAAATTTGCCATTAAAAATAGACGTTCTTCATTTTGTTTATCAAGGGTTATGTCTTTTATAGTGGAATAAGAACCTGAATACATATTTTGCTCTATTACGGGAACCATTGTAAATTCCACATATTTAGTGTGACGCCTTTTGGACTGAAATTTTATCATAAAACGTACATATCCGTTTTTAATCATAGAAAACCAATGTTTTTTTATAGTGTCAAAATCAACATCAGCTTTTTTAAATAAAGAGCCTAAACATAAATTTTCTGCATTCAGCTCAAGTATATCATTTACAGCGGAATTATAATTTACAATAGTTTCTTCGTTATATGCAATGATAAAAGACTCATCAGGGTCTAAAGTAGAAATATTTACAGGTTTTTCCAGATTGCTTATTAAAAAACCGTCAACACCCATTTCAAAAAATGTAGCCAATTGTTTCTGAGTTGTATAAAACTTTTTCTCGGCTTCTTTTGCACTTGTAGTGTCATATCCCATAGCTACAAGGGCTATTATATCGCCATCATCGGAATATACAGGTTTTATAGTAACTTCAACATTTTTTATATTATCATTTATATCAGGGTAAGTAGCTTCAAATTTTACCTCTTCGCCCAAATATATAGATTCAATAGAAAACATAATTCTGTTTTGAAGCTCTATACTATGCGACCACAATGGAAGTTCCCAATAAGGAGTATCATAGATATTTACAGCTTCATCATGTATGAGATCAAGCATAGCTTTGTTGGCTACTTTTATTGACATTTGATTGTCCAATATCGCTATAAACTGGTCTGTCAGATTAAAGGTGTCTTTATATATCTCAAGCTCATTATCAAAGTTAAGATAAGTATCTATGACAATCTCTCCTTTCTTTATATATTTATATCTCATTGCGAACATAGTCTAAAAGTAAATATAAAAATATTGAATAAAGCATGTAGAATATATACTTTGATATATATCGGCGATTTAGCAGATTTTTAATAGTATTAAATCCAAATTTTCAATATGTAAAGAATAATGGATACCTTAAAATTATAGAATGAAATGCCAATTTTTTCAATATATTTTTGCTTAATTATGATAAAAAAAATTTGCAAGTTAAATGTTAAAAGAAAATTTATTGAATAAAAACTGTAATAAAAATTTATGTCGATTTTTATCTAAAATTATAGTATAGTGTTATAATCGGTATAGAAGATGAAAAGTTAAGACCGTATTAAATTAAAAAGAGGTGAGATGTTGAAAAGCAGCCTAAAATATAGGATGATAGTGATATATTTCATGCTCGTATTCATAGCTATGGTTATAGTGGGAGTCTTTATAAACAAAGAGTTTGAGCGCTATAACATGGATAATGTAAGGCGAGATATGGTAAACATAAACAAAAATATCATCGAAAATATGACTATACTTACACAAGATGATTTTATGGATCATAAAGAAGAATTGCAAAGAAGTATAACAGATATACCCATATCAAAAGTATATGAAATATCAATAATAGAGCCTAATTTTTTTGAAATATTGGCATCTACAAATTCAACTTATGATTCCCAAAATGCCTTGGATGTATTAGATAGAAATGTTATATTAAGTACAATATCTGAAAATGTTGTAGAAAAAGATATACAAGTAAAGCATACAAACAATATGTACAGCATAAAACATATGGCATTTGTAAACAAAGATAAAGACGGAAATATAAGGTATATCCTTTATGAAAGAAGAAGCCTCGATGATGTAGACAATATGCTCTCAAATGTAACCAATATAATAATAAGAGCCACATTGGTAGCGCTTTTAATAACCATAGTGCTTGGATATTTTGTTTCAAATTCAATAACAGTGCCTATAAAAAAATTGACACAGTCTGCTTTAATATTATCAAGAGGAGATTTTTCCAAAAAAGTTAAAGTTACATCAGATGATGAAATCGGTCAGCTTGGCAACACATTCAACTATCTTTCGCATAATTTGGAAGAAAAGATAAAGGCACTTTCATCAGAAAAAAGTAAGCTCAATGCAATAATATACCATATGCAAAACGGACTTGTTGCCATAGATAATTTTGGCAAAATAATACATTGTAATGCCAATTTTGAAGATATGATAGGCTTAAGCGGAACATATAAGCCTCTTGTGGGGCAAAATTATGATGAAGTTATAAAATTATGTACAAATGATTTGAATTTTTCTAAACTTATAAGAAATTACAGCAACAATAATATACAAGATATAGTCTTTGTGGTGAAAGACAAGTATTATAAAGCCCAATCAGCAGTATTTAAAGAAGAAAACGGAGCATTGGCAGGGATAATAGTAGTTTTTCAGGATATAACAGAAGCAAGAAGGCTTGAAGAATTGAGGCGTGAGTTTGTTGCAAATGTTTCTCATGAACTTAAAACTCCGATAACTTCAATTAAAAGCTATTCGGAAACATTGTTGGATGGAGCGCTTGATGACAAAGATACCGCTTATGAATTCTTGAATGTAATAAAAAATGAATCTGACAGAATGAATAAGATAATAAAAGATTTACTCCAATTATCTCATATAGATTACAAAAAAGAAAGCTGGGATATGACAAAAACAGATATAAATGCAATAGTAAAAGATTGCATAAATAAAATGAAGCTCCATGCAGATAAAAAAAATCAGCAGATAATAGATGAAACCTCCGGCAAATCTGTTATTGCAACAGTAGATAAGAGTAAATTGGAACAAGTTATAATAAATCTAATATCCAATGCGATAAAATATACGCAAGAATTTGGAGTTATACACTTATCCACATTGCTTGTTGATAACTATTGTGAAATAAGCGTAAAAGATAATGGTATAGGCATTCCGCAAAAAGACCTTCCATTCATATTTGACAGATTCTACAGAGTTGACAAGGGTAGGTCGAGAAGCCTTGGAGGAACTGGGCTTGGACTATCCATATGCTGTAGTATAATTGCTGAGCATAAAGGTGAAATTAAAGTAAAATCAGTACAAGGAAAAGGTAGCGAATTTATAGTGAGAATACCTGTGGATAACCTGTGAATAAAAAGTGAATAAGTTTAAATAATTGTACAAAAAATAAAAAAATTAATTGTAAAGAAAAAGAAATATATTTTATACTGAATAGATGTTATAATAAATTAAGAATTTTTATAGATAATATTTTGAAAAGGAGGAGATATGTTGAAAAAGAAATTGCTTTTTTTAGTGCTTTTATTGACATTTATTCTTCCTACATTTGCTTATGCTTCTAACGGAGAAGATAAAAAAAATGCAAAATTAACTGATTTTGAAATAACAAATCCAAAAGAAGAAGCTGCTATTGTACCGAGTGAGAACATAGTATTGACAGGCATTGGAGTAGAGAAAGATAAAATAGATATAGAAGTATATTCTGTAAAAAGGACACTACCTAAAGATAAAGAAAAAGAATCGGTAATCAAAAAACTGAACAACTCATATGTTGTAAATGTAGATGCTTTGAAAGTTTTTGCACAAGAAATAGAATTAAAAGAGGGCGAAAACTTTATAGCAATAACGGTTACAAGAGGTGGAAAGAAATATAATATTAACAAAACGGTAAACTATAACAAGAATATGGAATTAAATAAAATCATAAGACAACTTGAATATAAAGATTCGGTAAATTAAAGGAATTATTATGAAAAAGAACGTCGAAATGATCAAAACTTTGGTGCTGTGGATACTTTTTTTAAGTTCCATGGCACTTGTTATAATAAGATATAATTTAATAGGACATAACGCATATACGGAATCAAAAGCCGGCGTGTCATATGAGGTTGAAAACGAGAATATAACTCCGTCCAATATAATAATAAGAATCAACCAATATTATATGACACAGATATTAAGGGATAAAAATATTTATTATTCAGAGGCGAAAATAAGACTGATAAATGCGCTCTCACAGAAAAATTCTCTTAAAAATATAAAGGAAAGCGACTATACAAATGCGAAAAAACTTCCCAATATAGTGCTGTTATTTGACGCAATACCGGCTGATTATATAGAGAAAATAATAAATTTAAAAGGAACGTCAATATCTGATATAGGCTATATAAAGGAAATCTGTTTTTTACAGGATTCACAGTATGTGTACATCAAAACAACAGAAGATTTTTATGAATTGAAAGGCAAAAATAAAAATACTTTTGAAAGTGTAAAACAGCTATCATCAAAAAATTATACGAGATATTATCCTAAGTTTGAAAACATCAATGACAACGAAAATATATTATTGCCTCTTACTTTTGATATACAGATGAAGGTTGCATGTACAAAAAATATATTAGACGAAGTAAAAATAGCTGATATAGCTGAACATATACTTAAAGACAGGTTTGATTTTACATCATCTTTGATACAAAAAAACGGAGATTATTTTTACAGTTATAATAATGGTCAAGAAATACTTAGAATAACAAGTCAAGGCTTTATAGAGTATAAAAAAGAGGGAATGGAAAATATTCAGGCAGACCTGAAAATATCAACATATGCCATGTTTGAGTTTTTAAATTTGATAGGTATGAACCATAAAAATATAGTGATATCTTCGGTTGAAAAAATGGATAGAAATACAGGAACTATATATAAATTCGATATAAGACAGCAAAAAGATGATATAGAAGTATTTATGCAAGATGATGTATCGGATGGCTATATAGAAGTAAGTGGAGATACGGTTATAGCTGCAAAGCTGTATTTAAGGTATCCGGGTGAATATACAGGTGATGAAAAGATAATAATGGAGCCTGCAAAAGCCCTTAATGTACAAATAGAAGATATACAGGAGATTATGGGCATACAAGATGTTGAACAGGTTATAGCAAAAATACAAGATATAAGGCTTATTTATGCTATGAATACTGATGATAACCTTCAAGCGTCTTGGAGATACAGCATAGGAGAATATATATTTATTATAAACGCATTCACAGGAGATTTAATGAATTATGGAATGGTCAAAATCTAAGACATATCTTATAATAGCTTTTGTAATTACCAATATTGTTCTTCTGATAAGCATATATTTCAACAAATATTATGTCAATGATAATTTTGATAAAAAAAGCCTCATCAATCTATCCAAACTGCTTTCAAGCAAAAATATAACTTATGATGTCAGCTTGAATATACAGACAAGGAAGATGTCACCTATAGAGTTACAATACTCCACAATAAAAGATAAAAATACAAAAAAATTAACATCGAAGTATATAAATATGCTCAAAATTATAGACGATGTGTATATTGAGTTAAATTTGAAATCTGATATATCCTCTAATGATTATGAGAGTATGATGGAGTATTGTGAAAAATTTATTAAAGAAAATTTTGATGAAAAAAAATATAAGCTGAAAGAAACCTATAAAGAAGATAAGATGGCTATGCTTTATTATGAAGAATTATATGATAATATGTTTATTGAGCAGGGATATATAAAATTTATATTTTCAGGAGATGGTGATGTAGATATAAGCATAGTGAAAACAAAAAATATAAATAAAGTCGGTAAGCCGATAGAAATAATTTCAAATGCGGAAGCTATATCAAAGGTAATATCACAGATGAAGGTCGGAGATGAAATACAAGATATAGAAATAGGATATTCAAGACCTCAGGACTGGCAGGATATAGATACAAGGCAGATAAGGCTGATACCGTTTTGGAGAATAAAGCTAAAAGACGGAAATTTTTTGTATACGGAGGCTGTAAAAAACTAATTTAAAAATTGTTACGCTACAATACAATTATGACAAAAGAAGAATAAAACAGCTTGTTGATATAATTATAGGCTGCAAAAAAATAAAAATCTTAAGCTGATTTACAATAATATATAATACTAAAATTTTATTGAATAATAGATATTATTGTTTTTAAGAATTTGTCAGCTAAGTAAATTAAGTATATTTAAGGTAAATAACCTATATAAATCTATCCGTTAATCAAACGAATATTAATATAAACATATCATGGATTATGTGCTAAAAATGCTTGTTTTTTTGCAAGCATTTTTTATTGTGTAAAGAAAACCCCCCGCTATGCGGGGGAGTTCAAAAAAGGCTATGCCTATGAGTGGACAAAAAACTCCCTTTGATTAAAATAGAGTTACTTTGAGAAAATAACAAAATAAAATCAAAGGGAGGTCATTAAAATGAATGACAATAAGAGTTTATCACATACAAAGTAAACTTTTAAATATCATATAGTATTTGCACCAAAATATAGAAGAAAAGTATTCTATGGAGAAAAAAGAAGAGAGATAGGAATAATATTGAGGAAATTGTGTATAAAGTATTGACTGCTAAGTAGCTGTCCACTTAGAAATTGTTACTCTTACTACATCTAACTTTTCTGCTATTTCATTTAATTTCAGCCTTTGCGTTCTTAGTTAAACGGCGTAAATTCTTTTTTCTTCTCTTTTATCTTTTGTATTTTTTCTTGCTTCTTGTAGTTCTTTTAATTCTTCTTGTTTTATTTCATATGTTTTTCCCATTTTCATCACCACATACAATTATATCTTTTTATATTCCTTTTGTGTAGTTATTTAGTGGAAGTTTAGTATGAGGCTTTTTTGTTACGACTTTATTAATTTAGCAGAAAAAATTAATTTAAAAATTTGTTTGTAAAATCTATTCGTTTATGATAAAATTAAGAGTGCTGTTTTTAGGCATATTTTATTCATCTGATTTTATTCTTACGGTATTTGATAGCTTTTGGATTTGTAACTCAATTTATTTTAATATTAATGAGGATTTATAATTTGAAATTTAAACAATATCGATGTATTTTACAGTTGAATAAGATATGAATGTCTTATGATTTTTAGCAGGGGGTGAAATTATTGAAGACTGCTTTAATGGTAATAGAACTTATTATAAGTTTGGTTTTAATATTCAGCATAATGTTGCAATCAGGTAGAGATGCAGGTTTTTCAGGAGCGGTTTCAGGTATGTCTGACAATCTTTCCGGTAATAAGGCTAAAGGGCTTGATGATTTTTATAAAAAAGTGACTTCTGTTATGGCTGTACTGTTTATAATTATATCATTGGCGCTTACAGCGGTGCATTAAATATTGTTGTTTATAAAGCGAAAATAAAAATAGTCTTATTTTGAGATTTTAATTTTCGCTTGAGTTGTCCTGCTCTAAAGCAGGAGTGTACTTATGTATTTTCGGCTTTAAGTTTGTTTGACTGAGTGCCGGATTATTAAAATTTAATTTTTTAAGGAGTGTTTTGATGAGCAATTTATTGGTTATCGCTATAGCATCAGGACTTATAGCTCTTGTCTTTGCTTTATATCTATCAAGCTCTATT
The DNA here is from genome assembly GCF_000238095.2 of Peptoanaerobacter stomatis. Lineage (NCBI taxonomy): Bacteria > Bacillati > Bacillota > Clostridia > Peptostreptococcales > Filifactoraceae > Peptoanaerobacter > Peptoanaerobacter stomatis. Next base: position 1,513,567 of record NZ_JH815225.1, on the reverse strand, counting down.
GACAAGGTAAGCGTAGGAAATGAGAGAATGAAAGAAATATCATCTTTCATACACGAAGGAGCTATGGCATTTTTGATTAGAGAATACAAGACTCTTGTAATCTTTATAGTGGTATTATTTGCAATATTATCATTCGGAATTAATATTTTAACAGGTCTATGCTTTTTGGTAGGAGCATCTTTCTCTACACTTGCGGGATTTTTCGGTATGAAAGTTGCTACAAAAGCTAATGTTAGAACTGCAAACGCTGCAAGAGAACATGGAATGTCAGGTGCTTTATCAGTGGCATTCTCAGGCGGAGCTGTTATGGGAATGTGCGTTGTAGGACTTGGAATGCTTGGAGTAAGTGCATTATTTTTAGCGATAGTTACAACAGGCAAAAATCCTTCTGAAACAGCAGAAATACTTACAGGATTCGGACTTGGAGCGTCTTCATTGGCGTTGTTTGGTCGTGTTGGCGGTGGTATATATACAAAAGCTGCTGACGTTGGTGCAGACCTTGTAGGTAAAGTAGAAGCAGGAATACCTGAAGATGATCCGAGAAACCCGGCTGTTATAGCTGACAACGTTGGAGATAACGTTGGGGACGTTGCAGGTATGGGAGCAGACCTTTTTGAATCATATGTAGGCTCAATAATATCAGCAATAGCACTTGGTGTAATAGCTACATCTCCATCAGGAGAGTTATATGGTATGAACGGGGTATATTTCCCTCTATTAATATCAGCAGCAGGTGTTGTAGCATCAATAGTAGGCTCAATGATAGTAAAATCAGCAAAAGTTGACGATCCAAGTAAAGCACTTAAAAACGGAACTTATGTAAGTGGTGTAGTAACTATAATAGCTGCATATTTCTTATCAAGTTCATTATTAGGAAACAATACAGGATTTATAGCAGTAGTTATAGGTATAGTAGTAGGAACAATAATAGGACAATTAACAGAGGTATATACATCTGATTCATATGCAAGTGTTAAAAAAATTGCACACGAATCAGAAACAGGACCTGCAACTACAATAATATCAGGTCTTGCTGTGGGTATGATGTCAACAATGTGGCCACTTCTTTTAATAGCAATATCTATTCTTATAACATATATGGTAGCAGGACTTTACGGAATAGCACTTGCATCTGTAGGTATGCTTGCAACTACAGGTATGACAGTTGCAGTTGACGCATACGGACCGATAGCAGATAATGCCGGTGGTATAGCAGAGATGTGCGAACTACCTAAAGAAGTAAGAGCAATAACAGACAAGTTGGATTCAGTAGGTAACACTACAGCAGCTATGGGTAAAGGCTTTGCAATAGGTTCAGCAGCACTTACAGCATTATCATTATTTGCTTCATATACAGCAGCTACAAAATTGGAAGTTATATCGCTTACACAACCGGCAGTAATCGCAGGTATGTTGATAGGTGGTATGTTACCATTCTTATTCTCAGCGCTTACAATGGAATCAGTAGGAAAAGCTGCGTTTGAGATGATAGAAGAAGTTCGTTCACAATTCAGAAACAATCCTGGAATAATGGCAGGTACTCAAAAACCTGATTATGCAAGATGCGTTGAAATATCAACTTCAGCTGCATTAAAACAAATGGTATTGCCTGGAGTAATAGCAGTTGTTTCACCGTTAGTAATAGGATTGTTGCTTGGAACTGAGGCACTTGGAGGAATGTTGTCAGGTGCACTTGTAAGTGGTGTTTTGATGGCTATAATGATGTCAAACTCAGGCGGTGCTTGGGATAATGCTAAAAAATATATAGAATCAGGCGCTCATGGCGGAAAAGGCTCAGATGCACATAAAGCTGCAGTAGTTGGAGATACAGTAGGGGATCCTTTCAAAGATACATCAGGTCCTTCAATAAACATATTGATAAAATTGATGACAATAGTATCATTGGTATTTGCGCCTATATTCTTACAATATGGCGGAATGATAATGAAAATGATGTAATCTTGGATTGAAATATTTACAATAAAAATATTTTAGTAAAATGAATTCATTTTTTAGGCTAAAATAATATATCTAAGACTATTTATTAATTTTAAAATACCATAGTGAAGTTATGCTTTGCTGTGGTATTTTTATAATATAAAAATAGAGTATAATTATACATTTTCTATTGCAATTTAACGGTTAAAGGTGTATTATATAGAAATCAGCGGTAATAATTATAGCATAAGCAATTTTCCTTATAATTACCGAATAAAAACATATGCACGAAAAGTTTAAATGCAAATATGTTTCTAATACAGATAGAGTTTACATATTTTTATAATGAGCATTGATGAATACAATTATTTATATAAAGAAAGGAGAGTATGAGCTCATCATACAAACTGTGAAATGTTAGATATAAAAAGAATAAAAAAAGACAAAGAAGAAATATTAAAGCTGATGGAAAAAAGAGGAGAAAGAGATTTTTCATTAGATGAAGTAATAGGATTAGACGATAGAAGAATAGAGCTTATCCAAGAAGTAGAGCAATTGAAAAATGAGCAAAACACAAAATCAAAACAAATACCTCAGTATAAAAAAGAAGGTAAAAATGTAGATGAGCTTATGAATGAGCTTAAAACCTTATCAGAGAAGATAAAACAATTAGATGAGCAAGTTAAATCTGTAGAAGATGAATTATATGTAAAAATGCTCAACATACCTAATGTTCCGAATAAAGACGTACCTGTAGGAGATACAGATGAAGATAATGTAGAAGTGAGGAAATTTATGGCGCCGCCAAGCTTTGCATTTGAACCTAAGGCTCACTGGGATATAGGTACAAACCTTGATATATTGGACTTCGAAAGAGCGGGAAAGATAACAGGAGCGAGATTTACATTATATAAAGGTTTAGGAGCGAGATTAGAGAGATCTTTAATAGCATTTTTCTTGGATACACATACAGAAAAACATGGATATACAGAAGTTATGCCACCATTTATGGCAAACAGAAACAGCTTTACAGGAACAGGACAGCTACCTAAATTTGAGGAAGATATGTTCAAGTTACAAGGTTTAGAGTATTTCTTGGTACCTACAGCAGAAGTGCCTGTAACTAACATTCACAGAGATGAAATATTGTCAGCAGACGATCTTACAATCAAATACTGTGCATATACTCCTTGTTTCAGAGCTGAAGCAGGTTCAGCAGGTAGAGATACGAGAGGTCTTATAAGACAACATCAGTTCAACAAAGTTGAGCTTGTAAAATTCACAAAACCGGAAGACTCTTATCAAGAGTTGGAAAAGCTTACAAGCGATGCAGAAGAAATATTAAGATTACTTCAAATTCCATATAGAGTAGTTAAAATATGCTCAGGAGATTTAGGATTTACAGCAGCGTTTAAATACGATATAGAAGTGTGGATGCCGAGCTACAACAAATATGTTGAAATATCATCTTGCTCAAACTTTGAAGATTTTCAAGCAAGAAGAGCAAATATAAAATTCAAGAGAGATAAGAGCTCAAAACCTGAATATGTTCATACTTTAAACGGCTCAGGTTTGGCTGTAGGAAGAACAGTTGCAGCTATATTGGAAAATTATCAAAATGCTGATGGTAGCGTAACAGTACCACAAATGTTGGTTAGATATATGGGAGTCAATAAAATTCAATAGTTTTTGACGAATTAAATAAAAAAATATACTTCTTAAAATATTTTTAGGAAGTATATTTTTTATACATTTAGCATTATTTTATAACATCTTTTTTAAATTTTGCCAATTCTTGAACATATTTCTTGCCCAAATCTGATAAAGGCATTCCTTTTCTTGAGATATAGCCTATACTCATATTATCATCTACATCTATAGGTACTGCTGTATATTGGTTTCCATTGAAATCTTCACAAATTATACCGCTACATAAAGTAAAGCCGTATATACCTATCATCAAATTTAAAAGAGTGGCTCTATCATTTGCCATTACTTTCCTTTTATAATTGTATGTGCTGAGAACTTCTTCCGATAAGTAAAATGAGCTGTTTTTTCCCTGATCGAATACAAGGCAAGGAAAATCTTGCAAATCTTCCATTTTTATGATAGTTTTACTTGCTAATGGATGTTTATTCCATACATAAGCGTATATTTTGCAATCAAATAATCTGTTGAAAACAAGTTTGTTTTGAACGAGTATTTTACTTAATATATCCTTGTTGAAGTCATTCATAAATATAACGCCTATCTCACTTCTGCCTATGCTTACATCCTCTATAACTTCATACGTTTTTGTTTCTCTTACTGCAAATTCATAGTCTTCCATATCATAGTGTTTGACAAGCTCTACAAATGCCTTTACAGCAAAAGTATAGTGTTGCATTGATACACTGAATTTTTTTTTGAATTTTTTGTCAACATATCTAAGCTCAAGCAAAGAATACTGATCTATAACCTGTCTTGCATATGACAAAAACTCTTCTCCCTCAGGAGTAACGATTATACCCCTGTTGCTTCTGTTGAATATCTTTATGCCAAGCTCCTCTTCAAGAGCTTTCACGGTTTCGGACATATTAGGCTGAGAGACGAACAGCTCCTTTGCAGCTTTATTCATAGAATTATATTTGGCTATGGTAATCACATATTTCAATTGTTGTAGAGTCATGCAATCCTCCTGATTTATCATATTGGAGATTTGAAAAAACATAATCTCGAATTAATTTGGTTTTATTAAAATATTGCCCCAAATACTAAAATATAAACAAAAGCATGATATTTTTCATATTATTGAAAGTAAAAACTTAAAAAATATTTAAAAGCTGATATAGGTTTTTCAACTATCAAATTAAAAATCTAAGCTCTTTATGTTTATTTATGAAATCAGATTTTAGTTTTTTTATCATATTTATTGATTTTAAGTAATTTTTAAAATCAATCTCGCCATTATTTTTCTGAAATTTTAATTCTTTTTCTTTTGTTAGTATTTTCATCCAGTCAGCAAGTATGGAGAAGTCAAGATTTTCATTTTTACTCCTAAGGTCCAATAAAGAATATACTTCGTCTACATTCAGGTCGAACATTTTTCTTTCAAAGTCAATCGGAGTAAAATAGTGGTTTAGTTTCTCTTTTCCGAATTCTTCTTCGAGTATTTCCCATTCATCAGATTTCAGCAATACAAAGCATAGTGTATCATTGCCAAGGCTCTCTATAAACCATCTGATTTCATATTTGGGCTTAATAAAATCGTTCAGATATTTTATCCTAGTATCTCTATCCATTTCTTCTTCGTAAGGAATTTGAGATTGTTCCTGTCCTTTTATAAGCAAAATATCATTGCCATAAGGCTGATTATTGTTAATTAATCGAATTTCCAACTTTTCTTCCATCATTTCATTAAAATACCTGATGATGTCCTCGTCATATTCTCTCCAGTCAATCCAAACTGTCTCTTTAGAGTACCAAAACTCCTCTAATGTCTCCGGGTTTTCTAAAAATGTTTTTACCTGCTTATAGACTTTATACATATATGTACCGCCTTTATTCTATATGTAGTATTTAAAAAGTAATAATGTAGTAAGCAAAATCTTAGTGGGAAAAAAATATACAAAAAAAGGCTGTTGCTATAGTTTTATAGTTTTTGCAACAACCCCTTTTTCATTTCAGTGCATCCATAAGGATGTAAATTTTATCGAATAGTTTTAATACTAAAAGTTAATAGAATAATGGATTTTCCTGTATTTAAGAATTTATTAGCTGAGTGAATTAAGTATATTTAAAATAAATAACTTACATAGATATATCTGATTAATTAAATATATGTTAGTATAAAATAAAAATGGTGCACCCGAGAGGCCGTAAACTCCATCGAATAGTTTAAGTATAAAATAAAAATGGTGCACCCAAACCGTACCAAGTTGTACACACACTTTTTAAATTTAGTAGATATATAACAGCATAAGAAAATATATAAAAATTTTTAAAAAATTATATAAATTTATTGAATTTTTTTAATAAAAGATATATAATTAATTACCCAAAGGGTAATAATATATTACAGAGGTAAGTTATGGATATTATTTACAAAGATGCCAAAACCGAAAAACTATGCACCAATCTTAAAGAAGCAACAAAAAAACTCAACAAAGATATAGCAATAAAACTAATGGCAACAATAAATTTTATTCAAAGTTCCTCAAATCTTAAAGATATTATATCATATCCACCCTATCATTTCCATAATTTAAGTGGAAAAAGAGAGGGCGAATTTGCAATAGATATAGGTGGAAGAAAAAGCGGATATAGACTAATATTAGAGCCATTAGATAAAAATGGTGAGAGATTTAAACCTTGTGATATAGATAAAGTAACTAATTCTGTAAAAATAATTTTAATTGTGGAGGTGAGCAATCACTATGAGTAGAGTAATAAAAAAATATGAAGATCTGATTGCATTTCATCCAGGTTATTATTTGGACGAGTTGATAGATAGTTTAGATATGACACAAGAAGAATTCGCAAGAAGAATTAAAATTAAAGCTAAAACTATTAGCGAAATTACAAACGGTAATCAAAATATGTCAATTGATGTAGCAAATAAAATATCTAATATGACAGGTACCGGTATAGACCTATGGTTAAATTTACAAAAAGAATATGATAAAAAAGTATTAGAGATAGAGCAGATAGAAGAACTAAAAAAAGAAGAAGAAATATTGAAAGACATAGATTATTCCTATTTTATAAAACTCTTTAAAATAGAAAAAAGCAAAGACACAACATATAAGATAAAAACAATAAGAGAAAAACTAAAAATTGGAAGCTTGACAGTTTTAAAAGAGGAAAACCTAGTTGTTAATTTTAGAAATCCGTCAGGTAAATTTGAAGATAAAAATATAATAAACTCAAATATACTACTACAAATAGCCAAAGAAAAAGCCAAAGATATAGAAGTATCTAAATTCAACAAAAAGAAATTGATATCATCATTAGATAAAATACGAATGATAAATTTAGAAGAGCCGGAACATTTCTATAAAAAACTATTAGCACTATTGAGCGAATGTGGGATAGCTCTAGTATTACTCCCACATCTCAAAAATTCAGGAATTAATGGAGCAGTAACAAAAATAAACAAAGATAAAATTATGCTACTCCTAACAGATAGGAACAAATATTCAGATATTTTTTGGTTTTCCCTATTTCACGAATTAGGACATATAGTAAACGGAGATTTTAAAATAAGTATCACTAATGACCATAAAGACGAATACGAACAAAAAGCCGATGAATTTGCAAGAGATAGACTAATAGACCAAAATAACTTCAAAGCATTTGTAATAAAACAAGATTTTACACAAAAGGCAATATTAGAATTTTCCAAAGATAATGGCATACAAGCAGGAATATTACTAGGAAGATTACAAAAAGAAAAATATATACAATATGGGTATTTAAATAATCTAAAAATTAAATATGAAGTATAGGACAATATCAAACATTCCTACAACATCAAGAGAGCCTAAGCTCTCTTTTTTCATGAAAACTATAACAATTTACTATCTATTCAAAATTCAATATATCATAAAATGTATTCTCACTAATAATTTCTAAGTCTTGCCCCTCTAGTATCAGCTTTTCCGCCTTTTTCTGCTTAGTGCTTTTTCCGTCCTTAATAGTAGAGCAATAATCATTATTTCCTAAAATAAGAAAATTAGTATTCTTAGTAACACTATTTTCACAACGACCGCCCAAATCAACAACAATTTGTCCAGCGTCAGCACGCACCATTTTTTCAAGTTTCCCGGTAAAACAAACATATTTATTAAAAAAGAAATTATCCTCGTCAAATTCTGTTTTTTCCGTCTTTAATTCTCTTAAATCCACAGACCATTTATTTTTAAATAGCTCTTTCAAATCTATATTATTATCTGCTATATGCTGTCTAACACTATCATATATACCTTTTGTTATCTCACAATCCCTAATAGCTCTATGATGATTAGTTAAATCTATATTCAAGAATTTAGCCACCCTTTTTAATCTATGATTAAATAAATCTGGATATATTTTTCTACATAACCTTAATACATCAACATAATTATTTGTAATATATTCATTATAGCAATTTTTATAATTATCATATAAAAAGTTAATATCAAAGTTTACATTATATCCTAACAATAATTCGTTTGATATAAAATTAGTAAATGCAGGAAGTACAGTTTTTATATCTGGGGAATTAGCCACCATTTCATTCGTAATACCTGTAAACTCTTCAATAAAACTATCAATTTCATACTTAGGTTTTACAAGCGTGTTATATGTATCTACTACTTTATTATCCCTTACCTTTAAAGCTCCTATTTCGATTATCTCATTGTATTTACAATCAAGCCCCGTAGTCTCTATATCCACAACAATATAATCTCTTGGCAAATCAATTAAAGATATACCCTTATTTTCCCTAATTGTTTTAGGTATTTTTTTAGAATTCGTTTTTCTAAAACCGTCTAAAGATAAATCGATTTCAAGCATGTACAAACCTCCCTCTAAAATTAATTTTACTTTAGCAAGATTATAAATGCAATGTGAAAAAATATCAAGAAATATAGATAAATTTTATAAAAAATATTTTTAGTTGACCAAACAAGACAAAAAACATACCCTAGTTTCAAAATAAAAATGAAACTAAAATATGCTTTTTTATGTAAAATGTCAACTCAATATATAATTAATAATGCGAAAGGCAAGAAAAACGCATAAATGTAAAAAATTTATGCGTTTTTTTGATTTCCTAAGTTGATAGAGCCTAAATCCTCGTATTTTTCCTTTGCTTTTTTTTCTAGCTCTAATTCTTTTCTTATTTCTTCCAATTCCTTGTCAATTTCTTTTTCTTGCGTAGCTGTTGCAAGCCTATGCAGGTATTTTTTGATGACTGCTCTATCGTCCTTTTCCAGCTCAAGAAAAGTTTGTATTATCTGCAAATCCAACTCATCAAGACTATATTCCAAAGCCAACTTATCTATATAGTCTCCTGCTGTTTCGACGAACATATCGCCGTTGCCGTCGATTAGCCATTCCTCTGACACACCAAAAGTTGAACATATTAATTTTAATAGCGATAATTTTTGGTCGGGTTTTGCTAATAAATTTAACTCTATATTTTTTATAACCGACCTACTAACCCCTAATTTTTCTCCAAATGCGTCTTGTGATAGACTAAAATATTTTCTTACCTGCTTTACTCTTTCAAAAGGTTCCATATCACACCTCCAATCATATTATATTTTATTCATATAACTAGTATATATACATTAAATGGATTAGTCAATACAAAAAAATATTAAAATTTGTATTTGCGGCTTGACAAGTACAAAAATTAAATATATAATGTTCACATAAGGACAATAAAGTGATAAAAAATGGTCTTATAAAACCAAATATAAAAATTTAGTTTACAACAAAAAGGAGCTGATATATGGAGACAATAGCATAGCAGATACAAAAAGAATAATATGACAAGAAGAGTTATAAAAATAGAATTTGTGGAGGTATGAAAATGGAGTTTAATGTAAATGTAGGATTGTCACAAAAAGAATTTGAGCTTATAGCTGATGCTGTAAGGGACAAGGTAAAGACTGAAAAAGTACAAAATGACGCTAATCTTTTATGCGACTATATGAATATATATGACAAAGCGTCAAGTGTTGCTACATTGCTTAAAATAAGCGAGTATGAAAAGGCAAAAAAAATGAATAATGATGAAGAAGATTATGAGGACGATTAATTTTACGCATTATAGATACTAAAAAATTTTTAATAAATTATAAAAATACTAACTACATGTATTATAACACTATAAGAATAAAACTAAAAGCAAAAAGGAGTTGAAAAGAAATGTATATTATTCAAATAGCAACAAATACGAGCAAAGAAGAAGAAATAAAGCAAGAGTTAGCAAAGATATTTGAAGAAGCAGAGCAGAAAAAACAAGAAAGAGTAACAATAATAGAAACAATAAACAGAAAAGATAAAAGGAGCATTATATCCATATATGTAAATATTGACATAAAAAATCATATAGAAAGCATAAAAAATATTAAAGCAGATGATAAAACTCAAATAATTATAGATAAATTAAAAGAGAACGCACCACCTGCAACATTAGAAAATATATTTAATTATTTAGTAAAATAAAAAACTATTTAATATATCTATCGGGGTTATCATTTCTCGCAATACAATATCCCTTGAAAGTCAAATATAGATATTCATTAGAAGCACCGCAATTTTGCCACATAACATAACCGCTATCGTGCAATTCTTGCATATATGTTTCTAGTTCAGAGCGTGTATAGTCAAAAGCATTAGGTATTTCCAAATATTTACTTTCATTTTCGTTATATTGATTACAAAAAGTTTCTAATATATGCCATGCACCATTAGAAAGATTATCAGGACGATTAATTTTATGCATTATAGATACCCCCAAATTTTTAACAAATATAAATAATACTAATTATAACATATAAAGGAGCTGAAAAGAAATGATAAAAAACAAAGAGCAGATACAAGAGCAAGAAAAAGAAGAGATAAAAGGATTGGCAGAAGATTTAAGCAAAGTAAGACTAGAAGAAGCAATAAACAAAATGACAGGAGAAGAAAGACAAAATTTACTATATCTAGTAAAAGGAATGCAATTCGCAAGGCTACAATCAAAGAGAGCATAGAAGCGGAGGGAGTATATGGACGAAGTAAATATACTACAAATACGAATAGATAGGAACACGTTAGAAACCAAAAGTAAAAAAATAGTAAACACAAGAAAACTAACAGAAGAGGAGCAATATAAAAAAAGCTATATGATAAATAACCTGTTAGGCAAATTCATAGAGCAGACAATAGACAAAGAAATAGAAGAAACACTACAAAGACTAAGAAGCTAAATAGATAGTATGGAGGTTTTAATAATGGATATAAAAGAAGTAATAATAAGCATAGATAAGATATATAGCAGATACATTAATTATCTTTAATACAAAGGAGATGATGAAATGGGAAAGAAGAAAGAGTCAACATATATAGGAGCATGGTTTAAGTTTTTTGAAGATCATAGAAAAGATGAAAAAGACACAAAGTTTATTATAGAAGACGACAAGGAAACATATTTAGTATATATGTACCACAAGGGATTGGAATATAGAACAATAATAAAAGCGACTGAAGAGCAGATACAAATATTTAAGAAAAATATAGATGAAGTAATCGGAGTAAAGAAAATGACTATAGAAGAGATAGAAGCAAGTAAAATACTTCAAATGCCAATATATCAGATGTAAGGAGGGATAACAATGCGATTGTTTAGACTATTCAAAATAAAGATAGCACTAAAAAGAGGATTTATCAATCTTATATCATAAAAAAGAAAGGAATATACTATGAAACTCAATAATTGCCAAGAGCTACTTATAAAAATGCAAGAAGTAATAGAAAAAATAGAAGAAATAAGTATAACAGAGATAGAAGTATTAGGAGCACGAATAGATAAATTTAAAAAAGCAACAAGAGCAGAAATACACATACACACCAGTTTATCAACAGCTTTATCAACAATAGAGCAGATAGCAAGAATATGGGGAGAGCATATACAAAAAGAAAATACAGAACATTATATAGAATATTCAATATTGATAGACGAACAAATCAAGATATTCATACTAGAAAAAAGAAGCAAAGACGTATACAAAGAACTACAAGAGCTAAGAGAAGAAAATATAAGGCTAAAGCAAGAGATAGAAGAAAGCAAGGCGAAGAAATGACAACAGAAGAAGTAAAAAAAGCAATCATAAACAAAGAGCAAGTAAGATATACAGACATAACATACACCGTACAAGCTCTGATATACAGATACAGAGGTAACAAGTGGAGAGTAACAGCAGAGCTACTAGATAAAAACAACAATAGCATATCAATAGCAGATATAAAAAAAATAGAAAAGAACGAAAAATGAAAAATAATAAATTATGTATAAAAAACAATTAAAAAAGAGGAGTTATAAAAATCCTCTTTTTTAAAATAGATTTTGTTGCCCATACAAAAATCTAATGAAATATAGATAATTTATTATATCATTTTTTTATATAAAAAGCAAGTAAAAAAGGCTAAAAATCGAGAAAAATAATACATTTTTGGGCTTGTATTATAGGTATTATCTTTTTAACCGTTAATCATAAACTATAAAAATATCTATATTAAAAATATATAAAAAAATAGAGGTAATAAAATTATGCGTAAGAATTATATAAGAGAAAAGAAAATATATTGTTCTAATGATTATATGGAAGTGGATATATACGCACTTAACGGTGAAAGTCGCGACAAAGGAGCGAAACGAAGTAAGAAAGTAAAAGTATCAGAGCCAAAGCAAAAAAATTTGAATGATAAAAACGCAAAAAGATATTTTACACAAAAAGTACATGCTAACTTTAAAGCAGATGATTTATATATCACATTGACATATACAAATAGCACATTACCCAAAACAATAGAAGAAGCAGAAAAGAATATACAAAACTATGTAAGAAGATTAAAAAGAGCAAGAAAAAAACAAGGGCTAGACGAGCTGAAATATATATCAGTAGTGGAGCATAAAAGCGAACAAGAGGGAGACGAAGAAAACATACGAGTACATCATCACATGATAATAAATAGCGGACTAGATAGAGATGTAGTCGAGGAGCTATGGAGACATAGAAAAAAGAAAGGAGAAAAAGAAAAGAAAATAGGATTGGTAAACGCAGTAAGATTACAAGAAGATTATGCAAGCGGTCTTACCGCAATATCAAAATATCTAGTAAAAGACAGCAGAGGGAAAAAACGTTGGACATGCTCAAAAAATCTAAAACAGCCCGTATGCAGAACAAACGACTTTAAATATACATTTAGGAAAATAGAACAGATAGCAAAACAACCTATTGATGTAGCATATTGGGAAAATCAATACAAAGGCTGGACTATAAAAGATAAGATAGGAGGCTATGAGGCAAGATATAACGAATATACAGGTTGGAGTATATATATAAAATTAAGAAGGAAGGAATAAAAATGACACACGCAATAAAAATTGAACAACAATATTTTGAAGCTGTAATTGCAAGAGATAAAACTTTTGAAATTAGATATAATGACAGAGATTATAATGTAGGAGACAAAATAGTATTAGAAGAAATAGACGAAAATAAAGAATATACAGGAAGAAGTGCAGTAGGATTTATAACATATTTAACTGATTTTATGCAACAAGAAGATTATGTAGTATTTAGTTTTAGTATATTTTGATTTTTATAGAAGAGTAATAGTAGCATGAACTAAAAATGGAGGTCATATAATGCCAAATATAGAAATAGTAAACGTAAATATAGACTTATCCACTATGCAAAACGGAGAACTACAAAAGAAATTTAACGAAGAGCTACAAGCAGTAATAAAAAGTTTTTTAGATAAAGATATACCAAGATCCGAGAAGCGAAGCATAGACATAAAAATAACTGCTGAAATGTTAGAGGGAGAAATAGCCCTAAACTCAACAATAGGTAGCAAGATACCAAAAAGAAAAACAAAAAGCACATATTTAACACTACAACAAACCGCATATAGTAGCAAATTTACAGTAAAAGAAAAGAGATTTTTCAAAGCGGAAATCAAAGGGCAAATAGGATTTGATGAATTATTTGGAGATGAAGAGTTTATAACAGAAGAAGACGAAGAAACTGTAGAAGAAGCAAGAGAAAGAGCAAAAAAAGTATATTATGCTACTGTAGAAAAAGACAAAAAATTATTAGGAATACATATATAAAAGGAAAATAGAATATGATAACAAACAGAGCCACAAAACAAGACTATATACAATTACAAAACAAAAAAAGTAATGCACAAGGTAGACATTTTGAAGACTATATAGAAAAAGCATGTAATATATACAGAGAAAAAGGCATAGCAAATATAAAAAAAGTACCCGAGCCATTCAGAGTAACAAAGCTATATCCAAACGGAACATTTACGGGAAGATTTATAGCCAAAGCAGAACCGGACTTCAAAGGCACATTAAAAAATGGACGTTCAATAGTATTTGAAGCAAAAATGACAAGCAAAGATAGAATAATGCAAAATGTACTAACAGACGCACAAGCAAGAGCATTAGAAAATCATAGCATACTGGGAGCATATACAGGAGTATGCGTAAACATACAAGACAGCTATTATTTTATACCTTATGGAATATGGGCTAATATGAAAGAAATATATGGAAGAAAATACCTAACAAGAACGGATATTGAGGTATACGAAGTAGATTTTAATTGTGCTGTAATGTTTCTAAACTATAAGAACAAGGAGTAAATGACATGAAACAATATAAAATCGACTGTTTCGCATATACTAGAAACGGTTGTAGAGCATTAATCGAAATGGATTGTGAAAATTGTAGCTTTTATGAAAAAGCCGAAAATGTACCGCCATTTGATGAAATGATAGAAGATGAAGAATATAGAGCAAGAGTAAATAACATGACATATAAAGATTATCTGGAGCAAGCCAAAAAGAATAATTGTATTTGAACATAATAATATTGGAGGTAATAACTATGGAAATACTAAGTATTATAAATCTTAAAGGCGGAGTAGCCAAAACAATATCAAGCATAAACATAGCCCATATACTAGCCACAGAGCACAACAAAAAAGTATTAATAATAGATAATGACAAACAAGGAAATACAAGCAAGATACTAAATAGATACAAGAGTAACAGCAGAGGAACAAATGAAATACTAACCATATCATACACACAAGAAAACATACTGGAGCTAATACAAAATACAGACTATGAAAACCTAGATATAATAACTGCCAACATGTCCCTATTAAATGCAAATCTACAAACAATATTAGACCAAACAAGACCACAGCATACAAGATTTAAGAAAGCATTAGAGCTGATAGAAAGTAAAAAAGAATATGACTACTGCATTATAGATAACGCACCTGACATAAATATATCCACTATAAACGCTCTAGCATGTAGCACAATTATATTAATACCCGTTATGATAGATGATTTTGCCCTAGACGGATTGAAAGAGTTAGAAGAGCAGATAGAAACAACAAAAAAAGAACTCAACGAAAAAATAAAATATACAGGAGTATTTATAACAAACTATGACAGAAGAAACGAAGCAGATATACAAGGAGCATTATTTTTAGAAAATCTTAACTACAATCTATTCAATACTAAGATAAGACATACTCTAAAGATGAAAGCAAGTACATTTGAAAGAAAAGCAATATTAGATTATTCAAATAGATGTAGTGCAAGCAAAGACTATAAAGAGCTGGTAAAAGAAATATTAAATATACAATAAGTTCAATATGGACTTACTAAAAATATAATAGAATAGGAGACTTTATATGTCAGCATTTAATCTAACAGATTTATTAAACAGCAGGATCAAAGAAGATATACAAAAACAAGACAGCGAAACAGAGTTCAAGTATATAGATATAAAAGACCTGATAGAAAGCAAAGAGAATTTTTACAAAACAAACAAATTAGAAGATATGAAAGAAAGCATTAGAATATTAGGAATAGAACAGCCTTTAAGAGTAGAAGAAGCAGACGCACAAGGCAAGTATAAAATCCTAGCAGGACATACAAGATACAAAGCAAGTGTAGAGCTATCAAAAGAAGATAGCAAATATAGTAAAATACCATGCTATATAAAGAAAAAACAAAGCGATTTATTATCAGAATTAACATTGATATTGACCAACTATACAGCAAGAGAGCCGAGCGAATACGAAAAAATGCAAGAGATACTAAGAATTGAAGAGCTGATAAAAGAATATAAGAAAAATAATAATATCAAAGGCAATACTAGAGATATATTATCAAATGTAATTAATATGTCAAACTCAAATATTGCACGATATAAAGCGATTAATAATAACCTAGATGTAAAACTACTTGAAGAATATAAAAATGAGAAAATAAGTACAAATTTAGCGTATGAGATTAGTATATTAGATAAAGATAATCAAGAAAAACTATATCACGATATACAAGAAAATAAAAACATAACCATACAAGATATAAAAAAAGTAAGAGAAAAAGCAGAACACAAAGAAAAAAATAAAAGTATAAAAGAAAATAAGAGCGTTAATATTTTACAAGATATTATTAATGAAGCAAAGAACAATATAAATATTATATTAGAAAACAATATTAATATAGATATTACAAATATACAAGAGCTGATTAATAAGCAACTAGACTATATGTATAATAGAATATCAAAAAAGGAGTTTATGGAATGAGAAAAATAAAATTCAGAGCTAAAAGAATAGATAACGGGAAATGGGCTTATGGTTTATTAGTTCCTATGTTTGGACAGTTAGGAATTATCAAAGCAAATGACGAAAATACTTTCTATGTAGTAGATACAAAAACCATAGGACAGTATACAGGTCTCAAAGACAGACGAAGAAAAGAAATATACGAGGGCGATATTTTAAAAGGAGTATATTTCTTTTCGGGTGCAGGTTGGTTCGACACGGGAGAGGGAGAGTATACCATAAATGCCAAAGTAATATATGAAGACGGTAAATTCACTTGTAATGGTTTTGATGTAGGAGATATATGCGATAGTGTAAAAGTAAGCAGAAATTAAAATAGGAGCATAACAAATTGGAAAATATACATGTAATTAAGTTATTAGAATACTATTCAAAAATAAATAAATATATTATTCTATGCGAAGAAGATATAAAAGCACTAGAGGAAATGTATTATTTACCGCAAAGCGTAGACGCAGGAGAAGCAAGAGCAGTAAACAAGATTAGTAATATAACGGAAAATCTAGCCTTGAATGTTCCGGAGCAAGTAAAAGAAGATATAGCAGAATTAAAAGCAGATATTCTATTGCATAAACAAGCAAAAGAATTTATAAAAAAATCATTGCAAAAACTAAACTACCAACAATATATGGTAATTAAAAAGTTTTACATCAACAAATACACATGGATAAAAATATCCAAAGAGCTTAATTACAGCGAAAGACAATGCAAGAACATCAGGCAAGACGCAATATCAAGTATAAAGAAAGATTTAGAAGCAATGAAAAAAGATTGCCCGTTATTTCCCTTTTTTTGTGATATTATAGGTATAAGGAAAAATTATTAAAGCCTCCAATTCTATTATATAAAAAGGGAATTCTAAAAAAATATTAGAGTTCCCTTTTGCATTGTACATAAGAGCAAAAGTAAAGGAGAACCAACATGATAGAAGTATTGCAATTTATATTTCAATCCCCGTTGCATTATATTGGAACATGTATACTATTAGCTATTATATTTCCAATAGTTAAGGTTGAGAACAAACAATGCTAACTAAACATTGCAAATGTGGAGCTAAGATACCACAAACACAAAAACAATGTTATAAATGTCAACAAAAAAGCAGAAAAGAAAGAGCAGAATATCATAGATTTTATGATAAAAACTGTAGGAAGAATACAGAAATCTATCACAGTAAAGAGTGGGAAACACTAACAAAGCTATGCAAAAACAAATTTAACGGTTTAGATATTTATGCATACTATAAATATAATAGAATAGTTAAAGGAACACTATCACATCATATCATAGAGATAGAAGAAGATATAAGCAAAGCATACGATATAAACAATCTTATATATCTATCAGAACAAAGTCATAGACTAATACACAAGATATATCGAAGCAATGAAGAAGCTAAAAGAAAATTACAAAAAGAATTAATTAAGTACGTCAATATTTGGGGTGCGGAGGGGCTATAAAAAAAGTTTTTAGGTTTTAGCTCCATACCGCATCCCCTATAAATTTGTCGAGAAAATGCCAGAAATGAAAAATCAAAAGCACTTGTTAAAACGCTAGGAGGTGGTAAACATAGCGGGTAGAGGGCGAAAATCGGTATCTATTTCTAAAGGGAAAATAGGCAAAGCAGAAATCAAGAGAAGATACGAAGAAGAAACAAAAATAAAACTCAACCGTGATAGTTTGGTAGCTCCTGAGTGGTTAAGTGATATGGCAAGAGAAGAATTTACACGAGTAGTAACGGAAGCAGAAGCTATAGGGCTATTAGATAATTTGGATTTGGCTTTTTTGGCGATATATGCGTATGCATATAGTAGCTACATAGAAATATCACAAAAAATCAATAGTAGCTATATCACTACTAAGAAAGTAAAAAAGGGAAAGACACAAACTACCGTAGAAATTATAAATCCTCTTATAGTTGCACAAGAAAAATATATAAAACAAATAATGCAATGCTCAACTAAGCTAGGTTTAGCAACAACGGATAGATTGAAATTAATAGTTCCGGTTAAAGAGGAAAAAGAAACTAATAAGTTTCTTAAATTTCTTAAATAAGGGAGGCGGGACAATGTAAAATATGCCTAAGAAAATAAAGGATAGAACTACTGAATATGCGAAACTTATAGTAAGTGGTTTAAAAATATGTGGTACTACTGAATATTTATGTTGCAAAAGGCACTTAGACGATTTACTAAAAAGCAAAACAAAAGACTTTGAATATAAATTTGATGTAGAAGAAGCAGAAAGACATATAGATATAGCCAACGAGCTTACAATTGCAGAGGGAACAGAGGCACAGAGGTTAGAGACGTACGGTTTCCAAAACTTTATTATAGGTAGTTTGCACGGTTGGAAGCAAAAGCGAAAGAACTTTAGACGCTACAGAGAAGCATATATACAGATAGGTAGACAGAACGGAAAATCATTCATAGCAGGAGAAACCGCAAATGATTTTGCAACTTTTATTAAATATGAGCTAGGCAAAATATATTGTACGGCTACAAAGCAAGAGCAAGCAAATATTGTTTGGGACGAGATTAAGAAGTTCATACAATCGGATATTAGCCTTGATGAACTGTATAAGATAAAGGAACATGAAAAAACTATAACAAGTCTTGTAACAGGCACAATAATAAAAGCTATAGGTAGAGATACAAAAAGTGCGGACGGGTTCAGAAGTATATTAGCTATAATAGACGAATACCACGCACATAAAAACAATCAAATGTATAAGTTAATGCTAGACGGTCAAGCCAATGTTGACGGTGCATTAACACTAGCTATAACAACAGCAGGTTTTAACCTTAATAGTCCTTGCTACAAGCAATACCAAATGTGTAAAAAAATACTAAATGGACTATTAACAAAAGATACTTTGTTAATATATATTACCGAAATGGACGAAGAAGATGACATATATGATTGGAAAAATTGGTTAAAATCTAATCCTATGCGATTATGGAACAAAGATAATACGCCAAATATGGATAAGGTAAAGATAGTTGCAGAAAAAGCAATAGACGCAAAAGAGAAGCAAGGCGAAGATTTGTTGAACTTCCTTACAAAAGACCTTAACAGGTGGGTGACGTATTATGGCGAGGGTTTAGTAGACCTTGAAAAATTGGCATTATGTAAAAGCAAATTAAAAATTCAAGATATGCAAGGAAAAAGAGCATATTTGGGAATAGACTTATCCAGCGGTGGTGACTTAACATCAATAGCATTGATATTTTATTTAGATGATATTGATAAATTTTACGTTTTTTCACATTCTTTTATGCCGGAGCTTAGACTTGCAGAACATGAAAAAACTGACGATGTACCTTACAGATTGTGGGCAAAAAAAGGCTTATTAACCTTAACAAGCGGAAATTATGGCATAAAAACAGACTACAAGGCTATAACGCAGTATCTAAAGAAAATAACAGAAGATTTAAACATAGAAATAATTGAAGTCGGATATGATAGCCACAATGCAAGTGCATATCTTGCGGATTTAGATTTTTTAGCTTGTGATTTAACGGAAGTTAAACAAAGTGCAAGGAGTTTGAACGACGCAACAATGGACTTTAGATTGTCAATTAAGGCATTACAAATGCTGTATGACGAGGATAACGAGCTTATGACGTGGAGTATAGGAAATGCTGTAACTACAAAAAATAGTTTTGGAGAAATAAAGGTAGAAAAAAACCAAGATGAAAACAGAATAGACGTTGTAGACGCTATAATCGACGCTTGGAAGATTATACTAATTGATATGAACAAAAATGGAGCAGACATAAACGAAAGTGTGGACGATTTCTTCGATATGTTAAATTCAATGAAAAAATAATAAGGGGGGTGATATTAAATTGGGAAGATTAGAAAAATTAAGTAATTTTGGTAAAATGGTAAGTCGTTTTTTTAATGAAACGGACACGGATAGCAACGTTAAAACTCTTAGTTTAAGCGAAATTAATGAGTTTTTTAATAAAAATTTTCAGGGTAATTTAGGAAGTGATTTAAGCGAAACGACTTATTTTACTTGTTTAAAAATATTATCGGAAACACTCGGAAAATTAAGCATACATCTAAAAGATAAGGAAAATAACAGAGTATATAAACACGATACTATAGATGTTTTAACTCTTAGAACAAATCAAAGTATGAACCCAAGTACGTTCAAAACGTTAATGGAGTTTAACCGCAATCACTATGGAAATGCTTATGCGTATATGAAACACGACAACAAGGGAAATTTAGTAGCCTTATACCCTCTTGACCCTCGAAGTGTTACAATTTGGGTAGATAATGCACAATTTTTCAATGATATACTTGATGAAAACTCAAAAATATACTATCAATATCAGAGCAATTCAAAGACATATTATCTAAAAAATGATGAAGTATTGCACATTAAAGGACTTACACAAGACGGTATAAGCGGAATGTGTATAAGAGAAATACTTGCAAGAACAATAAAAGGCAGTAAGGAAAGTCAAAAATACCTTAACAATCTTTATGAAAAAGGACTTACAAGCAAGGCAATACTGAAATATACAGGAGATTTGGACACAAGGAAGAAAAAAGAACTTCAAAGGCAGTTAATGGAGTTAGTACACGATGACAATGGCGATGTAATACCTGTACCTATCGGCTTTAATTTAGAGCCTTTAAATGTCAAATTAACAGACAGTCAATTTTTTGAGTTAAGGAAATATACATCATTACAAATAGCAAGTGCGTTTGGAATTAAACCAACTCAAATTAACGACTTCGATAAATCATCTTATGCTAATAGTGAAATGCAGAATTTGACTTTTTATATGGACACATTGCTATATATATTAACCATATATGAAGAAGAATTCAACTACAAGCTATTGACAAAGGAAGATAGACAAAAAGGCTATAAGTATGAATTTAATGTTGCTAAGATACTTCGTGGCGATTTGAAATCTCAGGCGGAGGCACTAACAACATATACTACAGGATCAATATACACCGTAAACGAGGCAAGAGAGCGAGCAGGAGTACCCAAAATTGACGGTGGAGATAAAATTATGGTTAATGGCTCGTATGTCGGCTTGGATAATTTGGGAATGGCTTATAAAAAGGAGTGATAAGGAAATATGAAGTTTTTGAAGATTAAAAACAGTGAAAATAAGGCAGAAATCTATATAAACGGAGATATTGTAGATGATAGTTGGAACTATAATTGGGACGATGACCCGAGTATTTATCCGCTGGACATCAAAAAGGCGTTAGATGACTACAAAGATAAAGATATTGACGTGCATATAAACAGTGGCGGAGGCGATGTATTCGCTGGTATAGGTATATCAAATATGTTAAAACAGCACAAAGGTAAGACTACAGCATATATAGACGGTATAGCTGGAAGTATAGCAAGTGTAATTGCGTTTGGATGTAACAAAATAGTAATGCCAAGTAATGCGTTTTTAATGGTGCATAAACCATATACATTTGCAATGGGTAATGCAAACGACTTGGCAAAGGTCATTGAAACGTTGGACACAATCCAACAAGGAATTGTAAATACTTACTTAGACCACACGAAAGAAGACTACAAATACGAAGACATCAATAAATTAGTAGATGATGAAACGTGGTTAACTGGAGATAAGGCAAGTGAGTATTTCGATATAATATTAATAGATAGTTTGAAAGTTGTAAATTGCACTTCAAACTTATATAAAAACTTCAAATCAGTACCAAAGGGAATATTTCAAGAAGAAACATCAAAAGAGGACGAAAATACAGTAGATTTGGAGTTGTTAAATAAAAAAATTGACTTAAGTTTAGCACTTTAAGTCTTTTTTTATACAATAAATCATTTAATTTTTAAAAATATTATTAAAAGAGAGGTAAAAATAATGAAAAGAAGTGTTGCATTAAGAAAAAAATTAGAAAATTTGAAAAATCAAATTAAGACGTTACAAGATGAAAACAAGATAACAGAGGCTCATAATATGTTAAACGAGCTAAACGAAGTCAAAAAAGAATTAGAAGTTACGGAAATGTTGGAAGAAGAAGAGAACAAAAGTATCCAAGATAATCAAGGTCTAAAGGCGGTAAATCAAAAAGTTGATAAAAGAATAATCTTCAATAAACTTGTACTCGGAAAAGAACTAACACAAGCAGAATTAGACTTCCAAAATCAAGTTGGAGCAACTGGACAGGTAGAAAGCGTAGACGCAAGGGGAGGATATTTAGTACCAGTAGAGCAAGCAGAAGAAATAAAGATATATATGAGAGGCTTGGGACAATTAAAAGACTATTGTAATGTAGTAAAAGTAACTTCAAAGACTGGTACAATGCCTATAGAAGTTGAGGGAGCGGAAGAACTTATTAACTTCGACGAAATATCCGAAATCAATCAATCTGATTTCAAATTTGCACAAGTTAAGTGGAATGTAGGAGATTATGGAGATATAGTGCCAATCTCAAATACACTACTTGACGATATAAACGTAGATTTAGTAGGATATGTAAAACATAAATTCGGAAGAAAAGCTACAAAGACAGAAAATAAAAAGATATTGGAAATAATAAAAGGCGTTTCAACAACTGTTACAGGCAAAGACCACAAGGCAATAACAACAGCCTTGAACACTAAGTTAAATAGTGCTATATCTGAACAAGCGGTTATATTGTGCAACCAAACATCATTTGACTTCCTTGACAACCTTGAAGATAAAAACGGCAGACCGATACTATCTGTTGACATACAAGATGAAACAAAGAGAAAATACAAAGGTAGAAAAATCATTGTAGTTGATGACGCAGATTTAACAGGCGGAGCAACAAAAGATTTCTATGTTGGCTCAATTGAAGAGCTTATTTCATTTTTTGATAGAGAACAAATAACTATGGCAATATCAAAAGAGGCAGGCTTTACAAAAAATGTAACATACATCAAAGTTATAGAAAGATTTGATGTTAAAAAAGTTGATGATAAAGCTATGGTAAAAGTTGCGATTACACCAACAGCGTAATTTTAAATGATGATAATTTAAGGGGTACTACTGATATTTGGTAGTATCCTTTTTTAAAGGTGGTTGAATTATGGATTTGGCAAGTATTAAAGAGTATTTAAGGGTTGACAATTCAAATCAAGATAACTATATAGACGTTTTGATAAAAATATCTGATGACTATATGGAAAATGCTATAGATAACTATAGAGAAAAAATGAAAGATGACAAATTCAAAATGAAATCGGAAATATGTCAAAAAGCTATAATTCAAGATATGTTTGACAATAGAACATTAATCAACAAAGATAGCGAAATGACATATATAATACGTTCTATGATTACACAATTACAAACATAAATGGAGAGTGATTAAATGAACATTACTTCAATGTTAAATAATACTGTAGATATATACGAATTTGTCTTAGAAAAAAACGAATTAAATGAGCATGAAAAAAAAGAAAAATATTTAAAAACTTGTTATTGCAACATTATTCCGATGAACTCTAAAGAAGTCAAATCAATAGCTGATACAAATGCGAATATTCAGACACATAAATTTAAATTTAGATATGACAGCGTATCGGACATAAAAAAAGACTGGATTTTTAAGTTTGAAAACAAGGTTTTTAGTGTAAGTAGCTGGGATATTGATTACAAAAATCGTGAATATATTGATGTATATACTTCGCTACGCCAAGAATAAGGAGAATATAATGGCTGATGATGGCTTAAACGTGGAGGAATTGACAGACTTTGCGAGGAATTTCATAGAAAGAACAAGCAGGCAATATCCTAACGAGGTCAAAAAATTTCTTAGAACAGAGGGAAATAAGTTAAAAAGGCGTATAAAATCTAACGCAAAAGGTAAATTTAACACAAAAACAGGAAATTATATGAGTGGGTTTAAACGTGGAAAGCCGTACAAATACAATTCAGACGAAGACGCTATAAGGGTTTATAATTCACAACCTCACGCACATTTATTAGAAAAAGGTCATAGAATTATAGATAAACATGGTAATGAACACGGTTTTAAACAAGGTGTTAATGTTGTTGACAGCACAAGCGGAGAGTTTAAGGACGAATTTGCAAGAGATATTGAAAATTGGGTTGATGATATGTTAAACAAAGGGATTGATTAAAAATGATTAGTCTTAAAGATATAATGTATGCTATAAATACTCTTATTTCTAATCATTTACAAATGGATGTAGATAGTAAAAACTTAGACGAAGTATTCGAAAGACCGAGCATAAGAACATCATTAGATGATGTGAGAACAAGTGCATTTATGCAGTCTATGAAAAAAAGAGAATTTACAATAAGAGTATACTATTTTCCAAGAGAAATTAAGAAAAATAAGATAGAAATACTTGAAATTACAGAGAAATTGGAAAGAATTTTTTTTGATAATATTTATATAAAAGATGATTTTTTTATATATATTGATGATGTGTTCTTCGAAACAGTGGACGGCGTGTTGGTCGCAACAATGAATTTCTTGACTATGGAAGAATTGCCAATCCCAAGCGAAGATGAATTCATAGAATATATGGAAGAATTAAGTATCTCATATATAAAATAAATATTTATGAAAGGAAGGTACAAAATGGGTTTACCAAAAATAGAAATAATCTTCAAACAAAAGGCTATTACAGCAATTAAAAGAAGTGCATTAGGCGTTGTAGCTTTGATTGTAAAAGATGATACTAACAAGACTTTTACAACAAGAGAATACAAGAACATCACTGATATTGTAGATGAAGAATATACAGCTGAAAACCTAAAGCTAATTAAGGACACATTTACATTTACTCCAGCAAAAGTCATTGTTGTTAGGATTGATTTAAACGGCAAAATAACAGACGCTTTAAAACTTATACAAAGTTTAAAAGTAAATTGGTTAGGACTTGCAAAGGGAATAAAATCAGAGCAACAAGAAGTGGCGACGTGGATAAAATCAATGGAAAAGATAGGAAAGACATTTAAGGCTATTGTATTTAACGCAGATACGACAGAGTGCAAGCATATAGTAAACTTTGCAACCGAAAAAGTAATATTCAAAGACGAAAGAGCGGAGCAAACAGGAGATAAATATATACCTACTTTGCTTGGACTATTTGCCGGATTGCCACTTACACGCAGTGGGACATATTATAATTGTTCTAATTTGGCTAAGGTATCACAAGTTGACAATGTAGATGAACTTATCGACAAGGGCAAATTGTTACTTATAAACGATGAGGGAGATGTAAGGATAGCAAGAGCTGTAAACTCTATATCAGAGCTTACACAAGATATTACGGAAGATATGAAAGATATCATAATTATAGAAAGTATGGATATGATGACAGAGGACATCAGAGAAACATTTAAAACTTGGATTGGTAAGTATAAAAACAAATACGAAAATCAAGTATTGTTCATATCTTCTGTAAATTCATATTTTAGGCAGCTTATGAAAGAGGATGTACTCGACAATGAATATCATAACCACGCTGATGTAGATGTAGACGCTCAAAGGTTGGCGTGGTTATCTGTAGGTAAGACAGAGGCGGAGCAGTGGGATATACAAAAAGTAAAAACTATGTCATTTAAAAAGACAGTGTTCCTACTTGGAGATATAAAGATATTAAATGCGGTGGAAGATTTCAAATTCCATATTAATTTATTTTAATAAGGAGCGATATAAATGAGTAAAGCGATGAACCATAATAAAATACTTCGTGGGAGTTATGGCAAGGTATGGATTGACGGAGAACTATTCGCAAATATAAAGAAATTTGAGGCAAAAGTCGAGGCTAAGTATGAAGATGTAGAGATAGCTGGACAACTCGGAAAAAAAAGAAGATATGTAGGATTTGAGGGTAAAGGAACAGCAACACTACACAAAATAGATAGTGCTATGGCTAAAAAACTAGCAGAGCAATTTAAAACGGGAGATGTAGTAGATAGTAAAATTATATGTGCTTTAGATGATCCAACGGCTTATGGAGCAGAAAGAGTAGAAATATTTGACGTAACATTTGATGAACTAATGTTAATGAGTTTTGAGCAAAAAAATATAATAGAGGAAGAAGTACCATTTGAATTTGGCGACTATAATTTTATAGATTTTATATAGAGGTGCATTATGGATAATAAAAGAATAACGCTTGATGACTTGCTAAGAAGAAAGGAGCAATCCCAAGATGACAAGCTAAAAATAGTATTTATACACTCAAATTATCTTAACGGAGATTTGGAAGTAAGAAAAATGAGGTCTATTGACTTAATGAAATCACTAGACAGATTAGAGGATATTAATTCGTCTGTGGAAAATCTTGAATTTTCTGTTAATTTGATATACAATCATTGCCCTTTATTCAAGGATAAGAGCTTGCAAGATGAGTATGAGTGCGTAGAACCAACGGACATAATATACAAGGTATTTGATGATAATATAGGAGAGATTGGAGAGTTAGCAAATTCCATAATGGGACTATATGGAATTAATGATAACGTGCAAAATAAACTAAAAAACTAATTATGCAAGATGACGACATGTTTATCTTGCATTTTTACGTGCAAAAAGGCTTTACATTAGATTATTTATTAAATCTATCAATGGTAGAAAAACTGTTTTTTAAAGCTAGTTTAGAACTTGAGCTTGAAAGACAAGAAAAATTAGGGGGTGTTATGATTGGCTAAGGCTATTAATGCTATTCTTAATTTAAAGGATAAATTCTCTAAACCAATCCAAAATGCCACAAAGCAGACGAAAGAAATGGAAAGGCGTACCAAACAGCTAAACAATAGTATTAAAAAAATGGGTTCGTCTTTAAAAAATGCTACTGTTAATGCTGTGAAATGGGGTGCAGTTGGTGCAGTAGCAGTAGGTACGAAGTTTTTAAAAGATAGTGTTGACGCATATAAAGAGAGCTTAGAGCAAGAAACAAAACTACAAGCGGTATTAATGAATACAAAGGGAATGACGCTTGAAAAAATAGAAGCTATAAAGGCATATACAGGAGAATTGCAAAAAGTCGGTGTAGTTGAAGATGATGTAATAACAGCAGGTACGCAACAGCTAGGGACATATCAGCTACAAGCTGAAACACTAAAGCAATTAATGCCGGGAATGGCAGACTTAATAGCACAAACTAAAGGATATAATGCTACAGCAGGAGACGCAGTAAGTGTAGGAAATATGCTAGGCAAAGTAATGGCAGGGCAAACTGGAGCATTAACAAGAGCAGGAATAATATTCAGCAAGGCAGAAGAAGAGGTATTGAAATTCGGTACTGAGCAGGAAAAAGCAACTACACTGGCAAAAGTATTACAAGCTAATGTAGGCGGTGTTAATAAGGCTCTTGCAGAAACAGACTATGGAAAGATAATACAAGCTAAAAATGCTTTTGGAGATATGCAAGAAGAAGTAGGAGCTAGAGTAATGCCTATACTTGGAAAAGTCGCAACATTTGTTGTTGAGAAATTACCAGTGATAGAAGCATTTGCGTACAAAACATTTGATGTAGTAGGGAAATTATATAATACTATAAGCCCTCAATTTGCTAATCTAAAGCAGACTTTGAGTATTGTTGCAGGTTTTATATTATCGACTATAGAAAAGTTAAAACAATGGTCACCAGTTCTTATACCCCTTATTTCTGCTATAGCGATATATAACGGTGTATTATTGACAGCTAAAGCAATAACAACGGCAGTAACATTTGCACAAACATTGTTTAATGCGGTATTAATGGCTAGTCCTTTTATTATGGTAATAGGTCTTATATCTGGCTTAGTTGCTTGGCTAATACATTTATATAATACTAATGAAAATGTTAGAAATGTAATAAATAATTTTTGGAATGCACTAAAAAAACTATTCCCGCCACTTGAAAAGTTAGAACAGATAGGACGAAAAGTAGTTGATACGTTCGGGTGGATAGCTGAAAAAGTACAAGGGGCTTTATCTTGGATAAAAGATTGGAATAATACCGATGTACAAAGTAAAGATTTTGATGTAAATGTAAATGGAAACTACAATACAAGCTCTAGTCCAAAAGTAAATAAAAATATTCCTAGACATGCATTAGGAACTAGATATTTTCAAGGCGGTATAACAAGCATTTCAGAGGGTGGAAGAAGCGAAACGGCAATACTTCCAAGTGGAACAAAAATACTATCACATAATGCAAGCGAAAGATTGGGAAATAACAATAATAGAGCCGTTGTAAATGTAACTATACAAGGCAATGTTATTGGTAATAGACAATATATGGAAGAAGTCGGACAATACGTTGGAAATAAAGTTATTTTAGCATTAGATAATATGTAAGGGGGACAATATGCAGATATATTTTTCGGCAAATAATAGAGAAGAAGTCATACAAATACCTGTAGTACCTTATCTTGATTTAATAGAATGCGAAACAAAAGACGAAGAATTCGAAACAGTAAACGGCGTTTTGTTGCTGATAGGCAAAAAAGGGCTTAGAACATTTTCTTTTTCTTCTTTTTTCCCTAATAAGTCATATTCATTTATAAGTGGGAATTACAAAAACGGAGAACATTATAAAAAATTCTTCGAAAAATGGAGAGATAAGAGTGTTCCGATTAGAGTAATTATCATTGACAAAGGTAAGGAAATGTTAAATATATCTTGTAGGTATGAGTTTAATGTCGGAATTAAAGACCGTGCAGGAGATATCCCATATTCTTTAAGTGTAAAAGAATATATTTTTGCAAAAGCTAAAGGGTTTGGTAAAAATGGATGATTATAAGATAATTCACATCAAGGACAGTAAAAAGAACGATATTACTGATTATATAGGTGCATTGACTTGGAAAGACAGCATTGACACTCTTGGAATGGAATTA
The DNA here is from genome assembly GCF_000238095.2 of Peptoanaerobacter stomatis. NCBI lineage: Bacteria > Bacillati > Bacillota > Clostridia > Peptostreptococcales > Filifactoraceae > Peptoanaerobacter > Peptoanaerobacter stomatis. The sequence goes on along the minus strand of NZ_JH815225.1, from coordinate 1,484,370 downwards.
TCTTTTACAATGATAGATAGTCATACTGATAAGTATATGAACTGGACAAAAAAGGTCACGTTGGGAGATTTCATAGTGCTTTTGAACAAAAACAAGGAAAGATTTAGGGGTTTGATTGTGACTGAAAACTATAACATTAATACAAGGAACATAACAGCTTTTGACTTCGCTTTTTGGTTAAATAAATCTATGATTATAAAGCAATTTACAAAAATGAAGTCAGACAAGGCGATAATGGAGCTTTGTAAAGACTTTAATATCAAGGTTAGTGTAAAAGGTATGACATCTACCATTACTAAAATATATAAAAATTCGGTAATATCAGACATTATAAAAGATATAATTGAAAATGAAGAAAATACAACAGGTAAAAAATTTAGAATGGAAATGCGAAACGGAATTCTGACAATAGAGCCTTACAAGGAATTAATAGTACAGGCTTTATATAAACAAGCGGTCAATATAGGGCGTATAAATTCTTTAAATTACGCAAGTGATGTAAATATAAGTCGCAGTATTGAAAATATGCGTAATTCAATTTTAATTACTTCCGGCGATGAAAAAACTATAAATGTTATGGCTAAAAGTGAAGACAAAGCAAACATCAAAAAATACGGTCTATTAACTCACGTTGAAAGTGTAGACGATAAAAGCAAAGCTCAAGCATCAAATATAGCTAAAAATAAGCTAAAAGAACTTAATAAAATTGGCGAAGACATATCATTAACCTTGTTAGGCTCTGATGAACTTAGAGCAGGAAGAATATTAATATTCAATAATGAAATAAACGGACTAAAAGGGAAATACTTAATAAAAGATTGTGAACATAAATTCGAAAATAAAAATCACAAATGTAATATAACAATCGAGGTGGTAGCATGAGTTGGGAAAATCTAATTGCAAAAGAATTAAAATCAAGGGACAATCCCGAACTTATAGGAGCTTGTATTGGGACTGTAATAAGTCCACTACCAAATCTAAAAATATCAATATTAAACGGAGCTGTCATATTAAATAGCGAGCAACTATATATAACGGCAGGACTTAAAGAAAAGCTATTTAAAACGGAAGTCAGAGGATATAAAAGCGGAGATATTACAATCCGCCCATTAACTTACGCAGTTAATAAGGAAGTTATGGACGATGACAATTTTCCAAAATCAAGAGAAAAAATAATTGCAGAAACAGGCGAAAACAAGCTATACGAGATAACTAATTTAGAATTATTTGACAAAAATAATATAAAAATCAAATTGTGGTTTGAACTAAAAAAAGGCGATGAAGTGTTGATATTGCCTACAGTTAGCGAACAACAATTTTTTGTTATTGATAAGGTTGAAAAAGTGGGTGGTTAAGATGTTTCCATTGTTTGAAGAAAATATAGAAGAAATAGCAGTAGAAGAAAACAATAGTCCAAAATGGACTTTTTTAGTCGATTTCAAAGAAAAAAAGTTTTTGAAAAAAAATGGAAAACTAATCAAATCTAATGATGTAAGAACAGCTAGAATGTGGATTGAAAAAATCTTACTCACTTTTAAAGATAAATACAAGATATATGAAGATTATGGAATGTCATACTATGATTTAATTATAGGGCGAAGATTTCCTATAGGCTTTTTATATGCAGAATTAAAGCGAGAGATTGAAGAAACTATGCTATCAAATCCACAGATTATAAGCATTGAAAATTTCAATGCTGAATTAATTAAACATTCATTATATGTAACCTTTGATGTGTATTTGGTAGACGGGAGTAATTTTAGTTGGGAGGCGTATTTGTGATAAATGAACATTTACAAAATATGATAAATAATGTTGATAGTCAGTATGACAAGTCGGAGGGTTCGTTATTTTATGATGTGTTAGCTCCAGCAAGTATCGAAATTGACGAAACTTACAAAAAAGCTAAGTATCTTTTTGATATGTCAAATCCTCTTACAGCTAAAGGCGAATACTTAGACTTAGCGGTCAAAGGTAGAATTGGAGATAGAGTAGCAAGGAAACAAGCTACAAAGAGCATAGGAAAGGTTGAAATCAAAGGTAAAAATAATGTAGTTATTGAAAAAGGCACAAAGGTAGCTTGTGAAGATATTGTATTTGAAACATTGAACAGAGTTGTAATAATTGATAATAAAGCTATATGTGATGTGGAATGTATACAAGATGGGACTATTGGAAATCTTCCAGCTAAAACGATTAAAGACTTCCCCATCACAATACAAGGTTTGGAAGAAGTCATCAACAATGAGGCAACAAAAGGCGGATATGAAACAGAAACAGACGAGAGCTTTTTGGAAAGATATTTAATAGCGATAAGAGAGCCAGCCACGAGTGGAAACATATATCATTATAAACGCTGGGCGTTAGAAGTGCAGGGAGTTGGAGCGGTCAAGGTATTTCCACTTTGGAACGGCAATGGAACGGTAAAGGTAGTCGTTACAAATAATGAAATGGGAGTTGCAACGACTGAACTTATATCATCAGTAGCAAACCACATTGAAACAGTTAGACCGATTGGAGCAACTGTAACAGTGGAAAGTGCAAAACAAAAAGAAGTTATTGTAAAAGCAACTATAACATTATTGAACGGATATGATTTGCAAACTGTAAACGTTGAATTTCTAAGCAGATTAAAAGATTTATATAAACAAATCAGCTTTAAACAAAACTATGTAAGTTTTGGGAAAGTTGGCGAACTATTGCTAAATACCAACGGAGTTGCGGAGTACGAAAATCTATTACTAAATGAAAAAGCCTTTAATTTCAAATTAGAAGAAAATGAAATACCTTATTGCCAATCTGTTTTACTATCTCAAAGGATATAATGAGGTGGGACGATGTTTGAAGAATTTAACTTAAATCAAAATTTGGACTTGATGTCATATTTGCCTTTTTATTGGAAAGACATCAAGGAAATGATAGAACTTCAAGAAGTATTAGGTGTAGAAGTAAAAGACCTACAAGCAAAGTTAAAAGATTTATTTTCACAGTGTTTTATAGAAACGGCAACGTGGGGACTTGACTTGTGGGAAAAAGAATTGGGACTAAAAACTAATTATAAAAACTCTTATACACATAGACGTGAAATGATTAAGGCTAAGTTTAGAAGTGCAGGAACGACAACAAAAGAAATGATTGAAAATGTAGCAAGAGCTTTTTCTAATGGCGAAGTTGAGGTAATGGAGCATAACGAGGAGTATTTTTTTTCTATTAAATTTGTCGGAACTCGTGGAATTCCGAGCAATATGGACGGATTGAAAAATACGCTTAATGAGATTAAACCTGCTCATCTTGGTATTGAGTATATATTTACACAGTTAACGTGGGATGACTTCGACAAATATAATAAAACTTGGGATATGTGGGATAGTCTTAATTTAACTTGGGATGAATTTAATGTATATAATGAGTAAAGGAGTGATTAAATGCCAGCTGAGAAAAAAACGGATTTCGCAAAACTCAATGATTGGAAAGGTAATGAGTATCCTAAAAGGCAGGATTTTTGCGAAGACAATATAAAAATTGATACACTTTTAAAAAATTTATCAGATAAAATAAATTCTGTATTAACAAAAGAACAAACAGATTTATTATATGCGGCTCTATCTCACAGACACAGCACTTCAGATATTAATAATTTAATAAGTACTATAGTAAGCACAAAAGTAAATGGTGCTATAAATTCAGATAAACTGAATAATATGATTTTCAACTGGAGTGGGCAAGGTGGGCAACCATCATGGCTATGGGGTGGAAGTGATGGAACAAATATGTATGTATATAATCCATCGAATTTTAACGTAAATTATGCAAATACATCAGGAAACGCAAACAATGTTCAGGGATTTCAATTTAGAAATAACAACGGAAGATTAGAAGTATTAATAAATGGAGTGTGGTTGAGTGTGGGAGGCAGACAATATACAGTAGTAAGACAAGGGAAATTAAACAATAACAGGTTTGATTATTCAGGAGGTGCTGGAATAATCAGATATGCACAATCGAGTTATAAATACGGGAAAACAGGATATGCAAGAGTAATTGTAGACGGTGTAGATATTGAACAGTCAATTAGCAATGTGGGATTACAGGTGATACAAGATGTAGAGTTTAAAAATTCTGTAAGCATTATAACAACTACTGGAGACATTGATTATTTAATACAAACGGAAAAATAGAAAGGAGATATTTATGAAAGTATTATTGCGATTTAATAAAAAAGATAACAGTTTTGTAGATATGCAATCAGCAGTAGATGAGTATGTATTTAAGTATCAAGATGTAGAAGAACTACCTAATAAGGACGGATACTACACAAGGCTTGAATATGATGAAAAGGCGAAAAAGGCAGTAATGAAATACATTGAAATACCTAAGACAGAGGAACAAATACTTAAAGAAGAGCTAAAAGCTATGAAAGAACAATTAGAACAAACAAATAGAGCAGTAGAAGATTTAGCAATGCAAAATGCAGGTGTGTAGGTGATATTAATGATTACCTATTTTGATTTGAAAATAAAGCAATTAAGCTTTATTATATATAATATTTTTTTATATCTGAAAGGAGATATTTTTATGTATGAATTCTTAGCTTATCGTGTTATTACAGGTCATTTAACTTGTATACCTGAGAAAGCAACAAAGACAAAAAGATTAATACCTGAAAGACTGAGACCAAAAGTTCTTGAGATACTGGCTGAAAGTGGTTTTGACGGTGATGGTCAACCACTTGAAAAAGAAGTTGGTCAAGAGTAATTAAAAACAAGGCAATAAATAAGGACTGATAAGGTCTTTTTTTATTGCCTTACAAATTATAACTTAAATAGAGGTGTATTTATGACTGTGGAATTGAGTATACTAATATCTGTTGTATCGGTCAGTTTTGCTATATATGCGGGATTGTCAAACCTGAAAAGGAATCAGACGCAGGATGATAAAAATAACGCAAGTCAGATGACTACCGTTATAGTGAAATTAGAAAATATAGGCAATGGCATAGCAGAAATCAAATCTGAAATGTCTAATGCGAAAGAAGATATACGAGAAAACAGAGAGAGGATTGTAAAAGTTGAAGAAAGCGCAAAGCAATCACATAAAAGGCTTGACAGCCTTGAAAGCCAATTGCGAGGTGTATATGAAAAAGAGAATTGAATTTAGCAAGATGATATTTTTCTTTGTGACATTTTTCATAATAGCATTAACGATTTTTTGTTTTGTGATGATATTTAAAACTAACGACTTAAGCCCATTGGCATATCTCATACCCGCTTGGTTTAGTGAGCTTGGGATAACGACAGGCTTTTATTACAGCAAGGCGAAAGCGGAGAATTTAATAAAATTAAGAAAACTTTATAAACTTGATAATGAAACTATTCAAACGATAAAGGAGTAGAGAGATGAAACAAGAATATTTTGAGATATTAATATCTGCATTAAAGATTATACTAATGCTAATCACTATATTTATAGTGCCGAAGTTGAAAGCACTTATTGAACAAAATACCACAGCAAAACAAAGACAAGAGCTGATAAACTTTGCGAACATAGCTATTAAGATAGCAGAAGAGTATTACAAAGATAAAAATAAAGGCAAGGAAAAGAAAGATTTTGTCATCGAATGGCTCAACAAATCAGGAATAAAAGCAACTGATGAACAGATTAATAACATAATAGATATGATAGTAGCATGGTATAACGCTAACGGTTGGAACAAAACTATATCAAAGGAAGTGATATAGTTGAAAACAAGAGCTGATATATTAAAATATGCTGAATCTCTAATAGGATACACAAACTATAAACTGGGAGCTAAGTATTACAATTATAATAACGATGTGAATAAACCTAAATTGCTTGACTGTAGCGGTTTTGTTGTATGGGCATATAAAATGGCTGGATTTAACGTACCGGACGGAACATATCATCAATGGAATAATTCTCAAGAGGTATCTACTAAAAATTTAAAAATTGGAGATATAGGTATCAAAGATAAAGACGGACTAGGAACCTATAATCATATCGGAATATACGCAGGAAATGGCTATTGGATACATTGCAACTATAGCAGAAACGGAGTAACATTAGAGAAAACAAACATGTTTAAATTCTATAGAAGATTTAACATTATGAAAGATGTAAAAGAAGATGTTATTCCTGCAACAAATAATACGGTATCAAGCAAATCCACGGTAAAAGGAGATGATGAAGTGGTAACAAAAGGCAAATTCAACGTGAACGGGAAAGAATTAGAAATGGATAGAATACTAAAAGAGGGACACAATTATATTAAAGTAAAAGACTTAGAAAAAGCAGGTTTTAAAATAAACTATATCCAAGAAACAAAAACAGTAAAGATAGATAGTAACTAGAGGGTAAACAACCCTCTTTTTTTTATTAAAAAAAATTAAATAAAATAACAAAAACTATTGACTGTCGAACGACTATATAGTATAATAAATATATAATAAATAAGGGGGTAGAATAAATGCCGGAGATTACAAGATTTTATGGAATACTAATCAAAATATTTTTTGTAAGAGAACACAATCCACCACACTTTCACGCAGTATACGGAGAATATAACGGAACATTTGACATAGCAACACTTGAAATGCTAGAGGGCGATTTACCAATAAAAGCACAAAAATTAATACAAGAATGGGCTAGTCAATATCAAGATAGATTAATGAATATGTGGAATACAAAAACACTAGAAAAACTACCACCGCTTGTATAGGGTGGTTTTTTACAAAATAAAAAAGGAGAATATATAATGTCTGCTATCAAAGTAAAATCAGTTAAACCGCTTAAAAATCAAATACTAGAAGTAGAATTTGTCAATAAAGAAGTAAAACTATATGATGTTAAACAATTATTTGAAGAGTTTGAAGATTACAAATTACTAATGAATGATGATATATTTAACCTAGTTCATGTTGATTGTGGAGGTAGTGCCATAGTATTTAATGAAGATTTAGACATAACAGAACACGAACTATATGAAAATGGAGTATCACAAACAAAAATAGTAAATAAAACACTATATAAAAACGGTCAAGGACGCATTGGCTCAAAAATAAACATACCTCTAGGGTGGATCCAACATTTAGGAGTAACAGAAGAAGACCAAGAAATACAATTAACATTCTTAGGAGATAAAATAATAATACAAAAATAATACAAAGTAAAAAAGGAAATATAGATATGAAAGTAGTAGCTTATGCCCGTTATTCATCAGATAACCAACGTGAAGAAAGTATAGACGCTCAAATAAGAGCCATAAAAAAATATTGCAAAGAAAACAAATATATATTATTAAATATTTATATAGACGAAGCAAGAACAGGAACGAACCAAAATAGACCACAGTTTCAACAAATGCTAAAATCTGCCAAAAACAAAGAATTTGAAGCAGTAGTAGTACACAAATTCGACCGTTTCTCACGCAATAAAATGGACGCAGTAAGAATAAAATACGAGCTTAAACAACAAGGAGTAAAAGTATTAAGCATATTAGAGCCACTTAACGGAACTCCGGAAGATGTAATTATAGAAAGTTTATATGAGGGAATGGCGGAATATTACAGCCTAAACCTAGCAAGAGAAGTAAGAAAAGGAATGATAGAAAATGCAGAAAAAGGACTAACAACAGGCGGAACAGCACCGCTAGGATTGGATATTGTAGATAAAAAATATGTTATTAATGAGTATGAAGCAGGAGCAGTAAGACTAATTTTTGATATGTATGCTAGTGGCAACACATATCTAACTATAATTAATACACTTAACAAAAAAGGATATGTAACAAAAAAAGGTAAAGACTTTGGCAAAAATAGTTTATATGAAATTTTGCGAAACGAAAAATATATAGGGAATTATATATATAATACAAATCTAAACAAAAGAAAAGGCAAAACTAATCATCATGCAAAAGTAAAAGAAGAAGATATTATAAGAAAAAACGGAATAATACCTGCTATCATAGATAACGATACATGGAACATAGTCCAAAAGAAAATGGAGGAGAAAAAGAAAATGGGAAGACGTAGCACTGGAAAATCAATAGAGCCTTATATATTATCAGGAATATTAATATGTGGTGCTTGTGGTTCAGTAATGCACGGAAACAGAAGAAACAACGGAAAAGGCAAAGAAAATATATATTCAAGCTATGTATGTTCAAACAGAAATTGCAAAGCAAAAAGCATAAAAAAAGAAACCATAGAAAAAGCCGTTATATCACAGTTAAAAGGCTATTTTACAGAAGACACAAAAAAAGAGCTACATAAAATGCTAGAAGAAAAACTAATAGAAAGCCAAAAAAACTATGTAGACAAAACAAACATATACAAAAAAGAGCTTAGAGAAACAGAACAAAAAATAGATAATATAGTGGAAGCAATCGCCAACGGACTATACAATCCAAAAATGAAGAAAAAAATGGAGCAATTAGAAAATAAAAAAAGCGAGTTAAACTCACTTATAGAAAACAATTATATATATACAGCTCCAACATACGAACAATTCAAAGAATATTTAGAAATGGTATTAAATTTTGCGAATAAGGACGATTTAAACGCATATAAAAATATAATAGATTACTTTGTGGAGAATGTAATACTTACCGAAGATGACATAATAGTAAACGTAAAAATACAAAATATAGGTGTGGGAACAAATGGTGCACCCAAGAGGACTCGAACCTCCGACTCACAGTTTAGGAAACTGCAGCTCTATCCAACTGAGCTATGGATGCACATAATAGATATAAATATTATAAAAATATACCCTTTACAATACCATAAAATCAAAATAATTACAATAAATTTCAAAAAATATTAATAAAAATTTATACTAATACTATTATCTAATTAAATAGGTATATAATAAAAATGATGAATTGAATGTATTTGATTAGATAAGTACTTTTTAATCAAATACATTCAGATACATTTTATATATTTTAGTGTTAGACTATTATTGAAATATATTTTAGTATAATTTTATTACTAAATTTGTCCTTGTTTTAGAAATTTGACAATAATTAAAAAAATAATATTAATTTATTTCTACTAATCCATACGGTAACAATGTTTCATCATCAATATAAAATCCGTTTTGAATATTAGTATTTTCATCAAGTTTAGATAGACTACCCAAAATTCCCTTATATCCGCCTAAAAAAATCATTTTCTTGTCACTATTAAGCAGTTCGTTAATATTATTTTTAATTGTCTGTAGTTTTTCTATATAATTTTCATCACTAACTTCCGACTTTTCTAACTTTCCGTCCTCTATCCATGACTCAATTTCTTGCACTCTATTTTCAATTTCTTTAACATAATTATTCAACTTTTCTTTAGTAATGTCAAAGCTTTTATAAATTTTATCTTTTAATACAACTTCAGTTATTTCCGATTTGAATAAGATTTCACATTCAAATTCATTCCCAACATCCATCATCTCTATTGCTACACTCGGGAAAAATACATCATATTTTAGAGTTTTATATTTATTTGCTTGATTCACATTTTTAGTTTTATTTCCTTGATTTTCTTCTTTGTCATCTTGTTTATTTTTTTGGTATAAATATTGAAATTTATATAAATTCCTTAGCTCTATATGAGAATTTTTAATTTTGACGTCTTGAAATAAGATTTTTCTTCTTAGACTATCCTCTTCATCACTTTTTTTATTTCCTAATAATGCTACCTTTAACGAAGATGCCGGAATATAGTATTCTTTTGCATACAATAAACAATCTTCAATTAATAAATCTCTATCTTCATAACTATAAAAAGGATAGACAATATTGATACTGTCAATATTTTTTACTTTTAAATTTCTTATGCCCTTATTAACTTCTTTGAAGTCAATACCTTTATACAAAGCTTTCTTCATTCTTGGAGATAAAATTATTGGTGAAATAGTTTTAAATTTAAGCTTCATCATCTACCTCCAATTTCAAAAGATAAGAATTTCCGAAAATAATGGCATTTTTCTTATACATGGGATTGTATTTACTGTTATCTATACTTTTTCCAACTGTATATGGAACTATTCCACAATCATTTACTTTAATAACACTGCCGGCAGTTACAAAGCTGATTACCTTAGATACTTCATTTTCTATTTCAAAAGGTTTCCTGTCAGATGTATATATATCAACAACTGAATTTTCAATATCAACATTTTCAAAATTTGGCAATAGTACTCCCAAGTTTAAATATCTTGTACAGGTATTTGACCTTTCTTCTTCACCGTCATATGAGTTTTCAACTGCGTAGATATTATACTCGTTATACCCTGAGCTCCCTTTTCCGCCTAAAAAACATGGAATTATTTTATTTTCTTTAAGAATTTTTTTTATGCCTTCCAAAGCTTTTGAAATACAACTATCTTGTGACACTTTTACAAAAAAACTGAACTCCTTTTGAATATCATCTGCTTGATTTACAAAAGAAAGAATCGGTAGTGAATATGCTACATTTGGCATTCCTGGAAGTTGTTTAATCTGATTTTCCAAGCGAAACTTTTGTATGAAATTTTGATTTTTATTTACACTCCCTATTATAGGCTTTGTGTCAAAAATGTTTGACTTTTTACAATTCATAAGGTTTTTTTGAAAGTTTTAAATCTTGCCCTATCTTTGTTAAATAAACATTTTTTTAAGAAAATTTCTATAAAGCATAGTTGATATCACCATGCAAGTTTATTTTTTACATTTCACTGACTTCCAAAAACAATAAAATATTAGAAATGTGATCAGGAAAATCATTAATAACTCACACTTTATCAATTTAAATTGTTCACAGAATTTTATGTTAAAATCCCTCCCAAGTATAAAGTTCATTAGGTCTAAAAGTATGGATAAAATAGCAATACATCCGATAAATAGTCCAAATAGATTAAACTTATTCCCATAATCCACATTATTTTTTTCATATAAGATCTCTAAATTTTTTTCTAAGGCTTCCATTTCTTTCTTGATATACAATTGTTTTCGGATAAGCTCATATAACTCAATTCCTTGCTCTTGTGAACTTACTTCAAAAAAATGAAGCTGATTACGATAATCAATATATTTAGATTGAAGTTTCTGAATCTTTTTATTATCCATATTACTCTGTATTTGTTTTTGAAATCGCAAAATAGATGCTCTTTGAACCAAAACTAAAATAGTAATTTCTACATATTGTGTTAAAAAGGGCCAAGTAATAATAGTGTCCAAGAATTCACCTTCTCCTGTAATTGCAACAAAAGAAGTATGAGAAGCTCCATAAATTGTACCAATTTCTGTCCAACGATGATACAATGAATTGTTTAAAATATTTTTTCTAAAACTGAATGTAGCTGCTGTGCAGCTATCATCTTTATCAATATAAATATATTCATATAAGCATTTAGATAACTTTTCGAATTGTGCATCATCATCTTTTTGTGCGGTATAATCTCGTGAATACTCTCTGGCAAGTCCATCATCTTGAATTAAACAACAAGTGAACATTCGATCATCTAAAGATGGCTTAAAATCATGATGCGATCGATGTTCCTTTTTAAGGATTATATTTTTCAAAAAATCCACCATGTAAGTTTTTTCTTTTGGTGATTTTTCGTTCAGAAAGCATTCATTTTTTTCGCCAAAATTATATTCTTTTTCATCCGAATGTAAAAAATCCCATATTAATATTTGAGCAGATGCAATGTTTTTGCTTTCCAGTGCAATATATGGCAAACTAATATGCCTTCCAAGTTCATTAATATCTTTAACACTTTTGAAGCTTCTATATAAATCATTACATAATTCTAAAATTAAAATTCCGATTCCTGTATTAAAAAGTTTAAGACGAACATTTGACACCTTTAAAACATATTCATTATTATCATCGGTGTTTTTATTTTCGTTGGTACTTTCATCATTAGTGTTTATGTTTTCTTTTATATTCTCACAAAACTTTTTAAGTATTACACGCTTGGTGTTTTTTTCATCAAATTGAAAAACATATTCTGATACTATTCCACTTCTTCCATCATCGTGAATCGCCTTTTTGACATTGCTATGAAAATACTGTTCTTGACTATACTCTACTAACCGTGCTACATACTCAGTTAGATTATTATTATTTTTCTTGTGGTCATCTTTTTTTATTCCGTTTATTGGGATGACAGAATCGAATGCCGAAAGATGATCTCCTGACAACCGTTTCCAATACTCCTGATTCAAAACACTTTCTATCTCTTCTTTACTGCATAGAGTTTCGTGGTCGCTTTTTAGAATTTCAAAAGGAAGCAAAAAAGTATGATAGCTATAGACTCTTTCATTTTTATCTTTGATTTCCATTATTCTTCTCCTTTTTATTAAACTTCTTTCAAACTTCCATATCCAGTATTCGTTTTTGCACCAATACCCAAATCCAAAATTAAACCCTTATAAAGTTTAAATCTTTGTTCCCGATTCATTTTTGCAATTATCTTTTCTCTTAATAAAAAGTGAAATTCAAGTTTTACTTCCGGTTTAATTGCCAATATTCGAATTGGTATTGGATTTTTGAACATAGATGAATGCGGCGTGATATAATCCGATTTTAAAATTTTATCGTTCGATCCATCAATAATAATGGCATCCAAAAACACATCTCTCTCCAACACATTAGTGTTATTCTGCATTTTATCGTCATTTACTTCATTATTCTCGTCTCCAAACATTTCATATATTATTTCTTTAAACAGTCTTTCATCAGCCAAAATACCTATGTTATCCTCAAGCCACTGACAAACATCTGTTTTATACTTCTCAATGGAAGCTCTCAACATCCCCTTAATTGAAGATCCCGGAATATAAGGTAAGCCTGTTACATAGTCAAAACTAAAACCAGTTTTAAACGCACTGTCTTGCCCTTCCTCATCCGATCCCTGTTTCAAACTCGACATTACAGGATTTGACATGCCGACCAACAACCCTGGATAACTCACACAAGCTTGAAAACAGCCTATATCAAGCTTGGAAGTCTCGCCTTTTACCAATTTTTGCAATTCCTTTTGTCGATTTTTAATCATTTCCTTTGTTTTATCATCCAATGTAAAATCAACGATTCTTTTTACATCCTCTTCGACCTTCTCTGTTTGCATATAATAATCTTGTGTTTGAAACGCATACCCCAAATTTGTAATCTTATTTTCTCCTGAATTTTTTATTTTTTCCTCTAGTTTTTGCAACTCATTTCTCCAATCACCATTCATCTTCCATTCTCACCTTCATTTTCTTTTGCTTTTGGAAAAAAGTTAATTGCTAATTTCACTGCTATTGCTGCATTTAAAATATCTTGCTGAAGCTGACCATAATCCAGTAAGGAACTTGCATCTCCTTTTTGACTATGAGTTTGTTCGTATTTTTTCTTAATATAGGATAGTAAAACTGCCTTAGAATTGTTAGCGTCATTTACACTTGCACTTTCTCCCGTAATTATTTCGTAAATTACATTCATTAGCTCCTGACGCTCAACAGATGATTGTTTCTTTTCACTAAAAAATGCGACGGCAGATAGTAAACTTCCTGTGGACACTACAACTGAAAAGGTAGCAATTTGACCTGCAAATCCACTTTTAATTTCTCCATTTATCACTATTTTTTTATTTTTGGAAAGACTGTCAATCGCCTTAGGAATGTATTCATCAATTTTTCTCTTATTCTCCATCATTCTCCTCCCACTCTTTATTCATCGGAGTAATAGTGCAATAACCATAGCCAACAGAATTATTTCCGCCAAAAGCAATCGGTTGTTTACTAATTTTTTTAATAAAATCTGAAAAAACTTTAGCCTCTTCTTTTTCCCATAATACAGGAAAATAAAAATAACTTTGATGAGGAACAAATTCTTCATACCATAAGTTTGTGCTTTTTCCATCTTTCAAATAATTTCTGGCAATAATCGGCAAATCGATCATCCGAAAAAAATCCGTTCTCATAATAACAACGGGAACACCATCGCTAATTTCCAGCAAAATTTTATATAGGATATTCTCTTCGTTTTGTATTTCTTTTACATCATATCCTTCAACTTCCATGATGGCATGGTCATCTTTGTTTACAATTCCCGCTACGACTTGCCCTATCTTTTCGTTTAGCTCCTTTTTTATGTCATTAAGAGCTTTTTCGAAATCTTCAGCACTTTTTGCAGATTGGAGATTTAATTTAATTTGAAAGGAGTCAATAGTATTAATCATTACTTGAAGTAACTCAGGTGTCGTCACCAAACAATAGGCACGATCTCCTTTTGATACCCTCATCGGTCTAAACAGCAGTTGTCCGCTTAGAAATTTACAGTTTCCTTTTCTATTTTGATTTTCTTCTTCAGCATCGGATCCAAAAATAGTAACAGAAGTTCCTGTAGTCCCATTTGCTCTCCAAAAGTCTCGAAAAGCCCCTTTGATACCTGAAGAGGGCATAATCGGCGTTGCTAAAACAGCATCCTTCTCCACCTCGCTTTTTATGTCTCCATAAACATTTCCACTTGTGCCAATATGCAGATTAGTAATGCACTTTGCTTTTAATAATGCGACTTTCATATTTCTCCTCCTAAGTAATAATGATTGTATCCTATTTGCTGTAATCCATCTTTCTGGAATTCTTTTATAATTTCATTCATATGACTCGTAATTAAGACACTTCCTGAATCCATCATACAATATAAAGCTTTTGTCTTTCTCCACGCATCATCGATATTGCCACCATTCATCGGACGATTGGACACTGTATCCAATGAAGCAAATTCACTTTTCATCAAAATGTCTTGTGGATTGCTTACATAGCACGGAGATATACAATACAAAATATTTTCTTTCTTTACATGGTTCTCAAAAATTTTGCCCACATTTAATACCAATCCATTTTTTAATCTTTTTTTCTCTATTTCTTCTATTTTTGATGTTCTTACAGAAAACAGAGAACCTCCCAATCCAATTCCGACAACTCGGTTCATTCTTTTTGTTACTTCCTCTTCCTCATCATTTTCTATCTCTACATAAACTCCAAACGAGTATTCCACTTCACCTGATTCTTGTTTCAATCGGACATATTCTTTTTTGAATAAAGAACTCATGGGATCTTGAGTATTGGTCAAATCTACCATATCCTTCGGTTTATTCATTTTTCTATTGATTTTTAATCCTGTTTTTAAAACATATTCAAATGGAGGTTCTATAACCGACAACTCATTTTGTAACAGCTCTCCGGCATCGGAAATTCCTGCATCAATACTGATAAATCCAATTTCCAACCCCTCTTTCACATTATACTTTTGAGGCATCATTTTTTTTCCATTTGAAGTCACTACCGATTCTTCCCCTTCATCAAAAATGGAAGTGTAGCTCTTATCTATCTCCGGCTGCTTTTTTGCGTCTTTAGGAAGTGTTACATAAACTCGATTCACTTTATCCTCTACATCATATCTATGAAGAAAAACTCCGCTCATACCCTTTATGATTCCAAAATTCTGAACTTCACTGTTAGAATCGATGGCTGATTCGATAGAAAATCCTTTTTTCCCGACAGTCTTATTATTCAGTTTCTTTTCTTCCTGCAAATATGATCCTTTGTCTTTTAGACATAATAAATTTAAATATCGAATAATTCCGAATACAGTCGTTTGGCTCGGAAAAAATCTGGAAGTAATAAAATATTCCGCATTGCTTACTCCTTCACGAAAAGAACCGTCTTCTCCAAAAAAGTATTCTTCCAGTGGATGAAATAAAACTTTATATATCGCCATTTATTTTATCTCCTTTTCATTATAAAACTTCAATAACCCTATAACTGTCTCTATTTCCTGTAAACTATCCAAAGCTGCTTGCCGTTTTGTTTTTTCTGTTTTATCTTGAATCAGAGATAATTTCATGTAAAAAATTTCTTCCAACAAATCAACTATCCTTTCAATATAATTTGCTTCTTCGCTTTTCTCCTCCTTTGTCTTAGTTTCATCAAAAATTCCGGGGTATTCTTCAAAAAGGTTTTTAAAAACTTCATTTAAATAGTTCCTCTTTGCTGCACCATCTTTTACCATGGCAATCAAAAAGACATTTCGATAATCTTGTAACTTCGTACCAAGCGACCTTAAAAAATCTTTCGAATTATTTAATTGCCCGTTTTGTTTTCCATATTCTTCCAACAAGTCTAAAAACATAGTATAAATTTTATTATTTTCACAGTTATTGAAAAAATTTATAAATTGAATTCCATGTTGTTTTCCTGAATGCTTTTCAAAATGAACGCTAATTGTATTTTTGGTTTTGATTTTTTTAGATTTATCCAATTGATCTAAAACGCTGATTAAAGCTTCCTTCAAAGGGTATTTATAATAGCAAATCATAACGCCTGCTGAAAATCCCATCTTTTTTTCCTGTCCTTCTTCCTTGAAAGAAAACCCAAAGAAACAATTTATAAATTCATCATTTAAAGTAGATAGTAAATGAAAAATCGTTTCTTCATGATTTTTTACAGGAGCGATGAATAGTAAGTCATCGCCTCCTGCATAAATCATCTTTCCACCATATTTTTCCACTTTTTCAAAAGCTCTTCTTGCATAATCAAAGCATTTTTCTGAAAAACCTTTGATTTCTTCTATCACTTGATTTCCTTGAGTATCTTCCATACTTTTTAGAACTTTCCCCAAATTATCTCCATCAGCGTTTACCAATGCAAAATAATTTTTGGTTTGAGTATTTACACCAATTTTATTTCCGCTAACGCCTGCTATATCATCAATTGTAATGATATGTTCCTCTTCAAGAAAATGCCATTTCATCAACTGTTGTGTTTTTTCTATTTTTTGAGTGAATCTTTTTATATTTTGATTTCTATTTTCCGGTTTCTTCTGCTCCAAACTATCTCTATTTTCTAAAAAATCTAACAAATAATTTTTATCTTCCTTCGGAATATAGCTTTGTCCCAATTCCAAAATATCCAAATTTGGACTCAAAGCTAATATCGGATTCTTTCCCTTTTCTACTTCTTTTTCAATTACATGAACTTGCAAATAATCTTCTATGAATTTCTTCGCTCTCTCAATATCCTCATTTTCTGTTAAACAAATGGTCAGAATTTCCTTGGATAGATCTTCCTTACATTTTTTTATGCATTGGTCGATTTTGGTTAAAGGAATAGAAGGATCTGTCTGAAAAATAATTCTGTCATGAAACAGTCCTGCCCATGGACAATCCTTGATGATAGTCTCAACCTCATTATTTCTTACAGGAACCAAAAAAGACTCCTTTGAAATCCCCAAAATTTGTTCTAATTGGTCGATTAAATTTTTTGTAAAATACGAAAAAATATAACTTGCCCCCCACAAACCTGCAGGGGTCGTTGTTAACATCAATGTTTTTACAATCGGTCCGATTGTTATTCCGATATATTTCTTGTTCATAGCCCACCTACCCTATTTTTATATCAGAAATTACACTATATTGCCATTTCCTAGTTTTTTTTGTTATCTCACTTTCAAACTCTTTTATTCCGTTTTCTATTACACCATTTATTTTGAATAATTGATAAATACTGTATTGATCTTCATTTGGTATTTGTAAATTGATTTTTGAAGATAATTCCCTCTTGAATCCATTTAAAGAAAAAACGACTGAATGTATTTTATCGCCCTTTTTTCGAAATTCTTCAATTTTACTATAGTCTACAAGAATAATGATTTCTTCATATGAAACTGGAAGATATTTAATAGGTGATGGAAATCTCTCCACTTCCTTTATTTTGATATTAAATCTTGCTGTAAATTTTGGCTGGTCTCCTTTTTTTACATTTCTGAACTCGTAAAATGGAGCCAATCCTAAAAGCCCTCTTACATAGTACAATTCTTGATTATTCAATTCATCTTTTTTATCTTTTTTAATAACATCATCTTTTTTAGAAGACTCTTTTATATTATAGCCCTCTTGTTTTAAAAATAATTTTAGTGATTTTTTTTCAAAAAGCACTCTTTCCTGTTTTTTATATTTTTTTAGCATAAATGATGGAATATATACATCGTTCTTAGAATTATAGTTACGCTCTTTGTCAAAATTCAAACCGGACTTTAATATTTGATGGAAAAATTTAATATCCTCCAATAAGTTTTGAACTTTCTTAGGCATTGAACCGGCTTTATTTTCAATTTGTAATTTATAAACTCCCACACCTTTTTCTTTATCTTTTGCTTTTAATTGTTCTATATATTTGTTTTCCAAACTTTGATACTTTTGTATATCTTCTAATATTCTTTCCTTTGTATTTCCTTTCAGTTTGAAATATCCATATCCTTTATTATTTCTCAAGCCAAAGCCGTTGACAGCTAAAAAAACGGGAAACAACCCTTGTATTTGATTTCTTAAATCTTGATGTGGCGAGAGAAATAAAACCTTAATTTCATTGTAAAAAGAAAATTTATTATCTTCTAATTTCCCGTAAAATGAGCCATAAAATGAATTTTTACCATTTTTTTTCTCTTTATAAAAGGTCATATTAGAGTTTTTACAACCGTTGTTAAAGATTTTGACCTTGTAATCAAACGAAACTCTCTTTTTTTCATCTAAAGAATTGTTTTCGAATTCTTCCTCATTTTGTTTTAAAATACAGCTTTCTATTTCCGTTTTTTCTCTTTTTGTCTTCAAGTCATACCAATATCTTTTTAAAAAAACATCAAACCGAGGTTTCAAATCACTTGCTCGTATTCCTGCTGATTTCTCTTCTCCTTGAAAATGAATCATAGGTGTTACCTGCTCCAAACAAAACTCCATTATTGATTTCTTTAAAATATTCATCTTTTCTCATGTGTTAAATATATTTATAACACAATTCCTCCTTTCTTTTAGAGCATAGATAATTTATTTGACGAATATACCCTGACTTCCTTAATAACTTATCACTCTCATTCTGAGTTCCATATTTATATTTCCGTTTGGTTCTATTATAAGAACGATTTTATCGCTCTTATACACAATTTACATTTCAATATAGTTATTTTATAGTATAACACAAAAAGAGCAAGAGTTACAAACTAAATAACATTTACATTCCAATATGGTTATTTTATAGTGACCAATAGGGATTGTAATAGCTCTAATAACAGCATTATTTACATTCCAATATGGTTATTTTATAGTTGATGGTATTTTCTTTTTTTATGTTTATTGCAAGTCGATTTACATTCCAATATGGTTATTTTATA
>NZ_JH815225.1:1117662-1121762 GCF_000238095.2 Peptoanaerobacter stomatis | reverse complement strand
ATATTAAGACGTTATAGAAGAAAAGACAAATAAATTAAAAAACTGTAGATAAAAGATTTAAAATCAGATTATCTACACAATTAGAAATATATTAATAAGATTAAAAAATCAGATGTTATCAAATGTTGATTCATCTGATTTTTTTTATAATAGAGATATAATACGATTTTATAATAAAATTATGGATAAGTTGTATGATATTAAAATTCATTAGAATGATAGAAAAATAATTTTGTGTAAATTTAATAAATATACTTGTATTTATGTATTTTTCATATAAATTATATGTTATTCTATTGGAGATTAGTGTTATTATAATTTTCAGTTATTTTATAAGTTTCACCATAATACTAAAAGTTAATATAATAATGTATATTTCTGTTTTTTAGATATTATTAGCCAAGCAAAACTAATTATACTTTAAATAAACAATTTATATGAATTTTATACATTAATTAAGTATATTTTAATATAAGCATAATCATATATAATAATTTTTAAACAAAGCTTATGAAATGATGAATTGTGTCGATAATATCTAAGGTAATCACATATAGAATAAAAATTTTAATAACTGTATAAATGCGTCAGACACTTACGGTAGATAATGTTATTTTGATTTGTTTTTATGTAAAGCATAAGTAAATTATTGTTACATACTAATTCTAAGAATTGAAAAAGACATACTATTGTGATATACTACTTTAAATTGTTATTGTGACATAATTGAAATAGGTCAGTATAACCATATTATTTATTTTATAAATATATCAAGAGTATTAAATATGTAAGGTATATAAGTTGCCATAAATGTATAAGGAATATAAAATATACTAAACTTATATTTGTTGAGGCATTGGTTTATTAAATATATGGTTATTATGATACGAGTTTAAAAACAATTAATATATTTTTAAAAAGGAGGAATTTTTATGCGAAAGATTGCAAAACTACTTTGTTTTATTCTATCGCTACTATTAGTAGTCACGGGAATGCAAATACCGGCAAAGTACAGTTATGCAGAGGATAAACCTGCTGAGGCACTTACACCTGATACAATGAATAAAGTATCGGTAGAGTTAAAGAAGGTAATAATTGATAATCAAGAATTAGACTTAACAGACCCCAAATTAACACCTGGAACAACAAACAATTTTAACACAAACGTAGCTGTTGAATATAATTACATTACGACAACAGCACTTGCAAACGGTTACTATGTAAAAATACCGATGCCAGACTTATTCAGGAATCATATCACGTACAGCCCTGACTGGACAGATATAGGCAATATACCAGGGATGGTACCTGGCACGGTATACTACAAAAAAGGTGCAGAGTTTATGTATGTTGTATTCAAAGACAATACAAGTCCAGGCGGAGGAAATTTCCGAATAACTCTTGAGAAAGGTAAAATCGGTACTGGGGAAAAACCTATAACAATAACTGAACCTAAATCAGGAACAACAATAACATTCAAACTAAAAGACACAACACCACCCTATGCACCATTTGGAACATGGCGTTTGAAAGATAAGTATCTATCTAAAGACGGTGAATTTGCAAAAACTAATATTCAGAACGATACAATAAAATGGTCAATAGTGTTTAACGATGATTTATTGATAAAGCAGTATGAAGAGACTTGGAAAAAGAAACTCAACAATGATCCAGCGAACACATATCCATATGTGATGCCACAACAAAGAACAAATCAACTAATAGAAGACAAAGACATACCGATTGACTTTGATATTACGAAAGTTGAGCTATACGCAGAAGTAGTTGTACCTACGTTGTCAAATCATGGCATACCAAGTTTTAGTAAATTGAGACAAATTAGGTTGAACCATAAAATTTACACTATGGATGAAATACTGACAAAGATGGGGAACACTACTCCGACATATGAACAATTCAAAGAATTCTTTAGAAAAGATGCATCTTTGGAATCACCAAGAACAGTAGTATACAAAACGAGTGAACTTCAATCAGTGTTGTTTGCAATGGCAAGAGTACCAGAACCAACGCTAACAATACCAAGGGCACCATTGGAAAGCATGGTTAATGGGTATAGCGAGCCAACTTTATATCCAAGCCAAAAGACAATGATGAAGCTGGTATATCCAGAAGCTCAAGCAATTCATCTAAGACTCGGTATATTTACACTAATACCTGAGGAAAAAAGAGGTGCTGGAGAATTGTTTAAAAACAAAGCGAGCATAACATTTGATGGAAATGCTGATCCAAACAAAGCAGACTCAAGTGAAACACAACTCATATACGGATTCACAGGTTCATCTTATGGAAACTGGAAGGATATAACAGTTGAAAAAAAATGGGAGGACCCCAAATTCCCGGCCTGGGGAGCAGAACACACAAAGCCAATAAATATAACCTTAGAAGGTGGAGGGATAAAAAGAACTGCCCAATTAACTAAAGCGAATAACTACACATACAAGTTCACAAACCTACCAATAGCAAAAGCAGGAAAAGACATAATCTATAAAGTGGAAGAAGACTATAGTGCTAATGGTGACTATGAATTTGATTTCCAAGAAGGCAATGCACATCAACCTAAAGATGTAACAAAGATAAAACTATATAACAAACCTAAAACAACATCTGTGAAAGTGACAAAAGAATTTAGATCGACAAGAGATTACAATGAAGCAACAGTAGATGTATCTCTACAAAGTAACCTTGATCCAGTAACAGGTGTTATAGGGCAGGCATTCCATGATACAGGCAACTCAATAACATTAGATAAAAACAACAATTTCAATCATACATTTATCGGTTTACGTAAGTATGATATAAAAGGAAAATGGATAACATACAAACCGGTTGAAAAATCAGTAAAATTAAATGGTACAGATATAACAGCCGAATTCACACCACTAATATCCGGAACTCAGCAGATAGGATTTCAAATTCTAAATGTATCAAAAGAAACAAGAGATATAGATGTTGAAAAGGTATGGAAAGACCGACCGCCACAACCAACAGATGTAACAGTACATTTAAAAGGTGCTGGAGTTGAACAAAGTTCAGTTGTTCTTAATGCAGCAAATAATCTTAAGCATAAGTTCACAAACTTAAGACGTTATTCAGACAAAGATGGTCATGAAATTCAATATACTATAAAAGAAGATCCTGTATTAGACTTCTCAGCTAAATACTCCGTAACAACGGATAAGGCATTAGTGGTTACAAATTCACTAACTACTAAAGTTACATTAGAAGTTAATAAAATCTGGAAAGACATTGACGGTAATGATTATCCTATCAATGCAGGTACAGATGCAGAGTTTGTAGTAATAGCAGATGGAGAGGAAATACCTGTAATATTAGATACAAACAGTTCTAATAATCACTATGATAAACGTGAGAATCTACCGTTTAGAAAGAATGGAGTAGATATAGATTATCAGCTTAAAGAGCTGAGAGTCAAGAAAGGATACGAGGCTACTATAACAAGAGCACAAGGTGACAAAAAATATACTTTCACAGTAGTAAACAAAAGAATCCCAACAACAATTACAATCAAGAAAGTTTTTGTTGGAGATAAGCTACCAGAAGTAACAGTTCACTTGCTTGAAAAAGGTGAAAAAATTAATACATTCACTCTAAATGAAAGTAATAACTGGGAAGAAACTTATCGCACTGAAAAGTTCGATGAAGAAGGTAATTTAAGAGTATTTGATATAGAGGAAGATCACTATGATAAATATAGAGTAGAGTATAAAAAAGAAAATGATTACAACTTCACAATTACAAATACTAAATTGGAGAACATAACACCACCAACACCACCAACTGATAATAATGGACCAGGTGGAGGAGGTCCAAGTGATAAACCAAAACCTGACCCTAAACCAGACAATGATAAACCGGAGAAACCAAGCAATCAAGACCGAACACCAAAACCAAAAACAGATAAACCTGACCCTAAACCAAAAGACGATGGCGGAGGAATAGGAGGAACAGGAGGAGAAGATCCAACACCATCAAAACCATCAGAGCGTCCAACAAGAACACCTGATTCAGACCCATCAACTCCACCGACACCTTCAGTACCGTCATATCCGAGAAACAAT